>JBQCDS010000401.1:0-5350 GCA_051961035.1 Trinickia sp.
CCAAGCGCGAAGGCGGCTTCGCGCAGCGCGTTGGGCACAAGCTTGAGCATGTTTTCCGTTGTGCGGATCACGATCGGAATCTGCAGCAACGCCAACGAAACCACGCCGGCCCAGCCCGAAAAATGCCCCATCTTTTCGACGACGATCGCATAGACGAACAGGCCCACGACGATCGACGGCGCCGAAAGCAAGATGTCGTTGATGAAGCGTGTCACGCTCGCGAGCCATCCCTTGCGGCCATACTCGGCCAGATAGACCCCGGCGAGCACGCCGATGGGCGTACCCACGAGCGTGGCGGCGCCGACTAGCATCAGCGAGCCGACGATCGCGTTGGCCAGGCCGCCGCCGTCGGTATTGGGCGGCGGCGTCGACTGCGTGAATAGCGACGTCGACAACCCGCCGACACCCAGGCTCAGCGTCGTATAGAGAATCCAAATGAGCCACACGAGCCCGAACGCCATGGCGCCGAGCGACGCCGTCAGCGCGATCGCGTTCACCACGCGCCGGCGGCGCTGCAAGCGGTCGCGCATCGCGGCGAAGGCTTCGGGGCTGGCCGAGCCTGGGATCTGCGTCATGGGCTGATTCATTTCACCCCCTCGGCCTTCTCGAGGCGCAGCAGCATGATCTTCGAGATGGCGAGCACGATGAACGTGATGACGAACAAAATCAAACCAAGCTCCATCAAGGCCGCGGTGTGCAAACCGGGGCCTGCTTCGGCGAATTCGTTCGCGAGCGCGGACGTAATACTGTTGCCCGGCGAAAACAAGGACACGTCATTGAGCAAGTTGGTGTTGCCGATCACGAACGTGACCGCCATCGTTTCGCCCAGCGCTCGGCCGAGGCCGAGCATGACGCCGCCGATCACCCCGCTCTTGGTGAACGGCAGCACGATCTTCCACATCACTTCCCAGGTCGTGCAACCAATGCCGTACGCCGATTCCTTCAGCAGGACCGGCGTCACTTCGAACACGTCGCGCATGACCGAGGCGATGTACGGAATGATCATGATCGCTAAAATCACACCGGCGCACAGGATGCCGATGCCGATCGGCGGCCCTTGGAACAGCGCGCCGATGAACGGCATGGAGCCGAGCACGTCGCCGATCGGCTGTTCGAAATACGTCGCGAAGATGGGCGAAAACACGAGCAAGCCCCACATCCCGTAGACGATCGACGGGATGGCGGCCAGCAATTCGATGGCGATGCCGAGCGGGCGGCGCAGCCATACCGGCGAAAGTTCGGTCAGAAAGAGCGCGATGCCGAAGCTCACGGGCACCGCGATGATGAGTGCGATGAAGGACGTGGCCAACGTGCCGTACACGGGCACGAGTGCGCCGTACTGGTCATTGGGGGGATCCCAATCGGCGCTCCACAGAAAGTGAAACCCGAATTTTTGTATGGTCGGCAGCGATTCGATGATCAGCGACACGATGATGCCGCCGAGCAGCAACAACGTAACGATGGCTGCTAGGCGCGCCACGTTGCCGAACAAAATATCGCCGAGTTGGCTCGGCGCGCGTTGCGCGTGTTCGGCTGGGGCCGTCGACATGAGTCGAGTGTCGGACATGTGAACCCGTTTACTGTTTCCGCGCCCGGGGTGGGCGCAGGCGATGGCAACGCCCGGCAAAGCGCTCGCCTTGCCGGGCCTTCACTGCTACGCGGCGCTTACTCAGCGACCGGCTTACCCGACGCGTCCTTCACGTTCGTCTTCCACTGCTTCTCGATTTCAGCCGTGACCGAAGCCGGCAGCGGGATGTAGTCGAGCGACTTCACCGAATCCGCGCCGTTCTTGAACGACCAACCGAAGAACTTCAGCGTTTCCGCGCCTTCCGCCGGCTTCTCTTGCGTCTTGTGCACGAGCACGAAGGTCGCGCCGACGATCGGCCATGCGTTCGCGCCCGGCTCATCCGTCAAGATCTGATAGAACGACTTGCTCCAGTCGGCGCCGGCAGCGGCAGCCGCGAACGTCTGCGTGTCCGGCGTCACGACCTTGCCGTCGTGGTTCGTCATTTTCGTGTAGACCATGTGATTTTGCTTCACATAGGCCCACTCCACGTAGCCGATCGCGCCCGGCAGACGTTGAATGAACGCGGCAACGCCGTCGTTACCCTTGCCGCCCGTGCCCGTCGGCCACTTCACCGACGTGCCTTCGCCAACCTTCGACTTCCACTCGGGGCTCACCTTCGACAGGTAGTCCGACCAAATGAAGGTCGTACCGGAACCGTCGGCGCGGCGCACCACGGCGATCGCCGTAGCCGGCAGCTTGATGCCCGGGTTCAGCTTGGCGATGGCCGGGTCGTTCCACTTCTTGATCTTGTTCAGATAGATGTCGGCCAGCACTTCGCCCGACAACGTCAGCTCGCCCGCCTTGATGCCAGGGATGTTGACCGCCGGCACCACGCCGCCCACGACCGTCGGGAATTGGAAAAGGCCTTGCTTGGCGAGTTCATCGTCCTTGAGCGGCATATCCGAACCCGCGAAATCGACGGTCTTCGCCTCGATTTGCTTGATGCCGCCTGCCGACCCGATACCTTGATAGTTGACCTTGCCGCCGCCCGATTTGACGTACGAGTCAGCCCACTTCGTGTAGAGCGGAGCGGCAAACGTGCTGCCCGCGCCGGTGATGTCGGCGGCTTGCGCGGAAACGGCGAAAAGCACGCCGGCCAAGCCAGCGAACGCGGTTTGCATCAATTTCATGGATTTAACCCCTATTGGTGTGGTCGTGAAAACGCGACACCGCGAAGATTAGGGCGGAACTGTGACAGTAATATGACTGCCGATGGGTGTCACGCGGCACCGCCGCTACGCTGTGCAAGGCGATGGCGGGTGTTTGGCACCTGATGCGAGGAATTTGGGGAAGATACGTGCGGATGACGTGACCGGTGGAATATAGGGTAGAAGAAAAACGCTGCCGGAGCAGCGTTTTTTTGGGGGATCGAATCGAGACCTTATGACGTCGCTTGCTCGACGGCGCGCGCGATCTGCTGCGCATGCTGCACCGCCGCTTCGCGCGCGCTGGCTTCCACCATCACACGCAACACGGGTTCCGTGCCCGAGGCGCGGATGAGCACCCGGCCGCTGCCGTCGAGCGCGCGCTCGGCCGCCGCCACGGCCTGCTTGATTGCGTCGCTGCCCTTCCAATCGGCGCCGGGGCGCATCCGCACGTTGATCAGCTGTTGCGGGAACAGCATCACGCCCTCGAGCAACTGGGCGAGCGTCTGGCCGCTTCGCTTGATCGCCGCGAGCACGAGCAGCGCCGACACGATACCGTCGCCTGTCGTATGACGGTCGAGCGAAAGAATGTGGCCCGAGCCCTCGGCACCGAGCTGCCAGCCGCGCTCGCGCAACTGCTCGAGCACGTATCGGTCGCCGACGGCAGCGCGCACGAACGGCACGCCCTCGCGGGCCAGCGCCACTTCCACGGCCATGTTCGTCATCAATGTGCCGACGGCACCCGGCACGCGGCCATCGGTGGCCATGCGATCCTTCACGAGCACGTACAGCAACTCGTCCCCATTGAAAAGCCGGCCCGACGCGTCGACGATCTGCAAACGATCCGCGTCGCCGTCGAGCGCGATTCCGAGATCGGCCCGGTTCGCACGCACCGCGCGAATCAGGGCGTCAGGCGCCGTGGCGCCCACGCCGTCGTTGATGTTGAAGCCGTTCGGCGCCACGCCGAGCGGCACGATGTCGGCACCGAGTTCATGGAACACATGCGGTGCGATATCGTACGCCGCGCCGTGCGCGCAATCGACGACGAGCTTGAGCCCGTGCAAGTCGAACGCCGCCGGAAACGTACTTTTACAAAACTCGATGTAGCGCCCGGCGGCGTCGTCGAGGCGGCGGGCCTTGCCCAATTGCTCTGAAGCAGCGCACGTGAGCGGCGCTTCGAGTTGCTCCTCGATCCGCAACTCCACCTCGTCGGGCAACTTGTTGCCGTCGGCGCTAAAAAACTTGATGCCGTTGTCGTAGTACGGATTGTGCGACGCGCTGATGACGACACCCGCCGCCAGCCTCAATGCGCGGGTGAGATAGGCGACGCCGGGCGTCGGCATCGGGCCCGCCAGCATCACGTCCACGCCCGCCGCGGAAAAGCCCGCTTCCAGGGCCGCCTCGAGCATGTAGCCCGACACGCGCGTATCCTTGCCGATCAGTACCGTCGGGCGCGATCCCGCCTTCGCCCACCGGTCCGCCTCGGCCAGTACCTTGACCGCGGCGTAGCCGAGCCGCAACACGAAGTCGGGCGTAATCGGTGCGTCGCCCACTTTCCCCCGAATACCATCCGTGCCGAAATAACGACGTGCCATTCTCTTGAATTCCCCTGCTCTCGAACGTATTGAGTGATTGATTGCTGTGCTGCCTGGCGTTCAGCCCGCAGCCCGCTGCGCGTCGCGTACGGCCGCCCATACCTTCACCGCGTCGACGGTTTGCGCGACGTCATGCACGCGCACGATCGCCGCGCCTCGCTCGACCGCGCATACGGCGGCCGCCAAGCTCGCCGCCACGCGTTCGGCAGGCAGCGTGCGCCCCGTCACGGCACCGAGCATCGACTTGCGCGACATGCCAGCGAGAATCGGAAACGGCGCGTCGCCCGCGGGAGGCAGCGGCGCGGTGTCTTGCAAGCGCGCCAGCAGGGCGTAATTGTGTTCGCGCGTCGCCTTGCCGAACCCGAATCCCGGATCGACACTGATCCGTTCCCGCGCGATGCCCGCCTGCACGAGCGCATCGACCCGCTCTTGCAAGAACGCGCGCACGTCGGCGACGACATCCGCATAGTCCATCTCGGCGCGCTGCATCGTCTGTGGCTCGCCCAGCATATGCATGACGCACAGGCCGCAACGCGTGTCGCGCACTGCCTCGAGCGCGCCGGCGCGGCGAAAGCCCCAGATGTCGTTGATCAGATCGGCACCGGCGGCGAGCGCCGCGCGCATCACTTCGGGCTTGTAGGTATCGATGGACAACGGAATACGCATGCCGACAAGCGCTTCGACCACGGGCACGACGCGCTCGAGCTCTTCCGCCAACGGAACGGGAGGCGCGCCGGGGCGTGTCGATTCCCCGCCGATATCGATGATGTCGACGCCGTCCGCCACCATGCGCTCGGCTTGGCGCAACGCGTCGTCGCGGGCGATATAGCGGCCGCCGTCGGAAAAAGAATCAGGCGTGACATTGAGGAGGCCCATCACGAGCGGGCGCTCGAATGTCAACGTGAAGCGCCCGCAAACGAGCGGCGCCGGGGTAGCGGTATGAGCGAAACGAGGCGTAGGCACGAGATGACGAATGCGAGATGGCGAGGTGCGATCAGCGAAAACGATGAAAGCAAAAAAACGGGCCGGTGCGGAACACGCAC
>JBQCDS010000402.1:0-3665 GCA_051961035.1 Trinickia sp.
ATGCTGCTCGATACGCTCGCGGCGCGCATCGCAGCCGGTTGACGCGGGCAGGTGAACGAATGCTATGCGCGGCGGCCTTATGGTTTGCCGCTTGAACCGAAGCACTGAGCAAAAGGGGGAAAAAGCATGGTGAAGGCAATTCGAATGGAGCGCACGGGCGGTCCCGAGGTCATGCAGTGGGTCGATGTCGACGTCGGCGCACCGGGTGCCGGAGAAGTGCGCATCAAGCAGGAGGCGGTGGGCCTCAATTACATCGACGTCTATTTCCGCAACGGACATTACCCGATGCCGCTGCCGGCTGGGCTCGGCATGGAGGCGGCCGGCGTCGTCACCGAAGTGGGCACGGGCGTCACACGGTTCAAGGCGGGCGATCGTATAGCCTATGTGGGGCGTCCGCCCGGCGCGTATGCCGAAGAGCGCGTGCTGCCGGCCGATGGCCTCGTGAAGCTGCCCGATGCGATCGGTTTCGACGATGCGGCTTCCGCGATGCTGCAAGGGTTGACTGCGCAGTACCTGTTGCGACGCACGTTCCGCGTCGAGCCGGGCCAGACGATTCTCATTCACGCCGCGGCGGGCGGTGTGGGCTTGTTCGTGTGCCAATGGGCGAAGGCGCTTGGTGCGACCGTCATCGGCACCGTCGGTTCGGACGAAAAGGCCGAACTGGCGAAGGCGCATGGTTGCGATCACCCGATCGTCTATACGCGCGAGAACTTCACCGAGCGCGTGAAAGCGATCACGAACGGGGCGGGCGTGCCCGTCGTCTACGATTCGATCGGCAAGGACACTTACAAGGGGTCGCTCGATTGCTTGTCGCCGCTTGGCTATTTCGTCAGCTTCGGTAGCGCATCGGGCCCGCTGCCTCCGATCGAGGCTTCCGAATTCTCGAATCGCGGCTCGCTCTTCTTCACGCGCCCCACGTTGTTCAGCTACATCGCCAAGCGCGAGTGGCTCGACGCCATGGCCGCGGAGCTGTTCGACGTCATCTCGTCCGGCGCGGTCAAGACCAACGTCCGCCAGCGCTATGCGCTCAAGGACGTAGCCGAGGCGCATCGCGCGCTGGAAGGGCGCAAGACGACAGGCTCGACCGTTTTGATCCCCTAAGTGAGAATTGCCCGGCTTCGTTGCCCGCGCCGCGCGCGCGGCGAAGCCGGCGGCGGCCGCCGTGTCTATAATGGGGCAACGGCGCGCCGCCAGCGCACGCGCGGGCAACTGGTACGCGGCAGGCTCGATAGACGTCAGCGAGGCTGGCGTCACGCACGAGCGGGTTGACGCACCAACGCAGCGGGGAGGGGCAATGATCGACGCACTTTCGCTCGGCGCGGGCCTGTCATGGGCCAGCGGCTTGCGTCTTTATCTGACCGTCTTCCTGGTCGGCGTACTCGCCAGGTTCGATATCGTTCATCTGCCCGATACCCTTGCGGCGCTGTCGTCGGGGTGGGTGATCGGCGCGGCAGGCGTGCTGGCCGTCATCGAATTCCTGGCCGATCGCATCCCCGCGTTCGATTCCCTCTGGGACGCCATTCACACCTTCATTCGCATTCCCGCGGGCGCGCTGTTGGCCGCGGGCTCGCTCGGCCACGCCGATCCGGCGCTGCTGACCGTCGCGGCACTCTTGGGCGGCGCACTGGCCGGCTCCGCGCATTTGACGAAAGCCGGCACCCGGGCGCTCATCAACCTCTCGCCCGAGCCGTTTTCGAACTGGGTCGCGTCATCGACGGAGGACGTGCTCGTGTGCGTCGGCCTCGCATTCGCGCTGTTCGTGCCGCTTGTCTTTTTGCTGCTGATGGCCGGCTTCGTCGCGTTCGCGATTTGGGCGCTGCCGCGCTTGTGGCGCGGGGTGCAAGGCGGCTTCCGGGGTATGGCGGCGCATATGGTGTCGCGACTCGGGTCGATCGGAGGCAAGCGCGATTGAGCGAAACGCCGCCCATCGCAAGGCCGAATCCTAGCGCGCCGCTCAGCAGGCTCGAACTCGTTCGTCAGGCCGCGCGCATGAGCGCGCGCGACTGGCGCGCCGGCGAGCTGACGATGCTCGTCATCGCACTCGTCTTGGCCGTTGCCGCGCTCGCCAGCGTGGGGTTTCTCGCCGATCGCTTGCAGCGGGGGCTCGAACGCGACGCGCGTCGCATGATCGCGGCTGATTTCGTCGTGCGCGCCGACCATCCTATCGGTCCTGCTTTCTTCGACGAAGCGCGCAAGTTGGGGCTGCGCACGGCGACCACGACCATTTTCCCGAGCATGGTGACGCGGGTGGCGGCCGATGCCGGCAATGCACGTCTGGCCGCCGTCAAAGCCGTATCGTCGTCGTACCCGCTGCGCGGGGCGCTGCGCATCGCGAGCGGCCCCGATGCGCCGGATAGACGCGCGGGCGGTATTCCCTCCACGGGCACCGTTTGGGTCGACGCGCAGTTGCTCGAGACGCTGCATGCGAACGTCGGCGACACCGTACAGCTCGGCGATCGCCGATTCACGATCGGCGCCGTCATTACGCGCGAGTTGGATCGCGGCTTCGCGTTCGTCAATTTTTCTCCGCGCGTCATGATGCGCGCGGACGAACTCCCATCGACCGGACTGATCGGTTATGGCAGCCGCGTGACGTACCGGCTGCTCGTCGCCGGCGACGATGCGGCCGTCGCGCGCTTCACCGCGTTCGCGCACGAACGCGTCGATGGCGGCAAGCTACGCGGCGTCGCGCTCGAATCGCTGCAAGACGGCCAGCCGCAGGTGCGCGAGACGCTCGAACGCGCGGGGCACTTTTTGCGGCTTGTCGCGCTGTTGACCGCGCTGCTGGCCGCCGTCGCGATCGCCATGGCCGCCCACCGCTATACCCGGCGCCATCTCGACGGCTGCGCCGTGATGCGCTGTCTCGGCGCCAGCCAGCGCGACCTGCGCGCGCTCGTTACATTGGAATTCGCGTTCGTCGGGCTCGCGGGCGGGGTGCTGGGCGCCGCCCTTGGCTACCTCGGGCATTTCGCGCTGCTTACCTGGCTCGGCAGCTTGATCGCCGTCGCGCTGCCGCAGCCGAGCCCGCTGCCCGCGCTGGAGGGGATCGGCGCGGCGCTCGTGCTGCTGTTCGGTTTTGCCTTGCCGCCGCTCTTGCCGCTCACGCGCGTGCCGCCGTTGCGCGTGCTGCGGCGCGAGTGGAATGGGCAAGCCAGCGTCGCCTGGTGGGCGTACGCCGTCGGTATCGCGCTGTTCGGTGCACTGCTCGTGCTGGCCGCCGGCGAGCTGAAGCTCGGGTTGATCGTCACCGGCGGCTTTGCGCTCGGGCTCATCGTATTCACGCTAACGGCGCGCGCGGCGCTGTGGGCGTGCGCGCGGCTGGCGCGCAGCGAGGGGGGGCGGCGCGTCGCGGCGGGCGTCGGATGGCGCTACGCATTGGCGTCGCTCGAGCGGCGCGGGTGGGTCAGCTCATTGCAAATCACGGCGCTCGCGGTCGGGCTCATGTGCTTGCTGCTGATTGCGATGACGCGCAACGACCTGGTGCAAGGCTGGCGCAAATCCACACCGCCCGACGCGCCCAACGAATTTCTCATCGACATCCAACCTGACGAGCGACAGAGCGTCATCGACTATCTGACCGCGCACGGCGTCGCGAACGTTGTGCTCGAGCCGATGGTGCGTGCGCGGCTCGTCGCGATCGACGGCAAGCGCGTCGTACCGCAAGC
>JBQCDS010000403.1:0-6670 GCA_051961035.1 Trinickia sp.
GCTTTTATCGATACTTCAGCAAGTGGTTCAAGAACGAGCGTCCGATCGAACAAGGCTTTATCGAGCCGCTTACCGATGCGGACGTCGAGATGTTCCCGCAGTACTCGCCCGAGAACATTCGTAAGAACCTCGTCATCGGCGAGCCGAAGCAGGTCATCGAGCGGTTGAAGCGCTATGAGGAGTTGGGCTACGACCAATACAGCTTCTGGCTCGACAGCCACATGAGCTTCGAGCGCAAGCTCAAATCGGTGGAGTTGTTCATCTCCGAGGTGATGCCGGCATTCGGCGCGCGTTGACATCGGGCCTTCGGCCAATTTCACGCAGGGAGCGGCTTGAAATGTTGCAACGGTTTGAACAGTACATCGACGGCGCGTTCGAATACGCATCCGACGAATTCGAGAGCATCGATCCGTCTGACGGTGCAGTATGGGCGCGCATGCCGGCCGCGAGCGCGGCGGATGTCGATCGAGCGGTGCGTGCGGCCCATCGCGCGCTGACGGATCCGGCGTGGATCAATCTAACGGCAAGCGCGCGCGGCAAGCTGTTGTATCGGCTCGCCGAGCTGATCGAACGCGAGGCGCCGCGTCTTGCCGAACTCGAAACGCGCGACACCGGCAAGATCATTCGCGAAACGCGCAGCCAGATTGGCTACGTCGCCGAGTATTACCGCTACTACGCGGGCGTGGCCGACAAAATCCAAGGCGCGTGGCTTCCTGTCGACAAGCCCGATATGGAGGTTACGCTGCGGCGTGAGCCCGTCGGCGTCGTCGCGGCCATCGTGCCTTGGAATTCGCAACTGTTTTTATCGGCCGTCAAGGTCGGCCCTGCGCTCGCGGCCGGCTGCACGGTCGTGCTCAAGGCGTCGGAGGACGGCCCCGCGCCCTTGCTCGAATTCGCCCGGCTCGTGCATGAAGCCGGTTTTCCGAAGGGCGTCGTCAATATCGTGACGGGCTTCGGCAACGATTGCGGACGCACGTTGACGAGCCATCCGCTCGTCTCCCGCATCGCATTCACGGGCGGCCCCGAGACCGCGCGCCATGTGGTGCGCAATTCGGCCGACAACCTTGCCGCGACGTCGCTCGAACTGGGTGGCAAATCTCCGGTGCTCGTTTTTGACGATGCCGATCTGGCGAGCACATGCAATGCCGTGATAGCGGGCATCTTCGCCGCGACAGGCCAAAGCTGTGTGGCGGGCTCGCGCCTTATCGTGCAGCGCGGCATCCATGATGCGCTGCTCGAGCGTCTGATTGCGCGCGCGAACGAGATCCGCATCGGCGATCCGCAAGACATGGCCACGGAAATGGGACCGCTCGCGACGCGTCGTCAGCTCGAGCATATCCAGCGTGTGCTGGGTGCGAGCGTGGAAGCGGGAGGCCGCGTTGTCACCGGTGGGTCGCAGCCGGAAGGTTCGAGTGCCGGTCATTACTTCCTGCCCACGATCGTCGATTGTCCGCACGCACAGGTGCCGAGCGTGATGGAAGAACTGTTCGGTCCAGTGCTGAGCGTTGTCACGTTCGATACGGAAGCCGAGGCGATCGCACTCGCCAACGACACGAAATACGGGCTTGCTTCGGGCGTGTTCACGCGCGATCTGACGCGCGCGCATCGGCTCACGCGTGCGTTGCGCGCGGGCATCGTCTGGGTCAACACCTACCGGGCGGTTTCGCCGATCGTGCCGTTCGGCGGTTACGGGCTGAGCGGGCTCGGACGCGAAGGCGGTCTCGAGGCGGTGCTCGACTACACGCGCACGAAATCGGTTTGGATTCGCACGTCGGACGAGCCCATCGCCGATCCGTTCGTGATGCGTTGAACCGAGCCATTCGTCACGACGCACTCAAAGCATAGGAGTCGGCATGTTCTACGAAATCCGCACGTACCGCATCAAGACTGGCGCGGTGCCTGCCTATCTAAAGCTCGTGCAGGAAGAAGGCATCGAATTGCAGCAGCGATACCTGGGCCAGCTCGTGGGCTACTTCCATTCGGAAATCGGGCCGCTGAACCAGATCGTTCACATCTGGGCTTATCCGAGCCTGGACGAACGCGAACGCCGACGCTCGGCGCTCGCTGAGGACAGCGCCTGGCGCGCCTTCGTACCGAAGATTCAAGCGCTGATGGAAGAGATGGAAAGCAAGATCATGAGACCGGCTTCGTTTTCGCCGCTCAAATGAGGTTATGGGTTAGCCCGATTCATCCGCCAAATTAGCGGTTCGATCATCTAAAACTATCTAGGAGACAAGCATGAAGAGCACAGGCATTGTTCGAAAAGCAGCACTGATCGCGGTAAGCGCGGCCGCGTTTGCGGCGGCCGGAGCGCAAGCGGCCGATTCGATCGTCTTCACGAGCTGGGGCGGCACGACGCAGTCGTCGCAAGATAAGGATTGGGCGAAGCCTTTTACCAAGGCCACGGGGATCAACGTCCTCATGGACGGCCCGACCGACTACGGCAAGCTCAAAGCGATGGTCGATAGCGGCAATGTGAACTGGGATGTCGTCGATGTCGAAGGCGATTTCGCTTATGCGGCCCAAAAGGCCGGGCTCATCGAGCCGATCGATTTCTCGGTTGTGAAGAAAGACGAACTCGATCCCCGTTTCACTTCGGGCAGTGCGGTGGGCAGCTTCTATTACTCGTTCGTGCTCGGCTTCAATAAGGCGTCGTTCAAGGGCGCACAGCCTTCGACGTGGGCTGATTTGTTCGACACGAAGCGCTTCCCCGGCAAGCGCACGCTCTATAAATGGTCGGCGCCCGGCGTGCTCGAAATCGCACTGTTGGCCGACGGCGTGCCGCCGAACAAACTCTATCCGCTCGATCTCGATCGCGCTTTCAAGAAGCTCGACACGATCAAGAGCAGTATCGTCTGGTGGAGCGGCGGCGCGCAATCGCAGCAACTGCTGGCGTCGGGCGAGGCCCCGATCGGCATGTTCTGGAACGGACGCTTGCACGCGCTGGAACAGACGGGCGTTCCTGTCGGCATTTCGTGGAAGCAAAACCTCACGGCCGCCGACATGCTGGTGATTCCGAAGGGCGCCAAGCATCGTGCCGAGGCGATGAAGTACCTCGCCAGCGCCACGAGCGCGAATGCGCAAGCGAAGTTCGCCGCCGATACCGGGTACGCGCCGATCAATGTGAAGGCGCCTGCGCTGATGCCCGCCGCGGTCGCGAAAACGCTGCCTGACCAGTACAAGTCGTCGCAGATCGATCTCGACATGAAGTACTGGGCCGACCATCGCGACGAAATCGCGAAGCGCTGGTATGCCTGGCAATCGAAGTAAGTCTGTCGTCGGCTAGCGTCTTCGATGTCTAGCCGCATCGTCGGTATTTGGAGTCACCATGCCTAACGTAATGAGTTCCGTCGCGCACCCGGCGGCGACGCCGCCGCGTCGCCGGCGCGATTGGCGCAGCATGCGTCTGCTTGCGCCCGCGTTGCTGCTGTTAGTGATCTTCTTTATGCTGCCCGTGCTGTCGCTGCTCTTGCGCAGCGTGCTCGAGCCGACACTTGGGCTGCAGAACTATACGCAGCTCCTCGGCTCGACGACGTACCTGCGTGTCTTCGGCAACACGTTCCTCGTGGCGACGGTCGTGACCGTCACAACCGTCGCGATCGGTTTTCCGACGGCGTGGCTGCTCGCCATCGCCCCGCGCAAGGTGAGTTCGTTGCTGTTCGCGATTCTCCTGATGTCGATGTGGACGAATCTGCTGGCGCGCACGTTCGCATGGATGGTGCTGCTGCAAGCGACAGGGCCGATCAACCGCATTCTGATGGCGCTCGGACTCATCAGCGAACCGCTCGCGCTCGTGAACAACCTCATTGGCGTGACGATCGGCATGACGTACATCATGCTGCCGTTTCTCGTGATGCCGTTGCACGCGACGCTGCGCGGCATCGACCCGTCGACGTTACGTGCCGCGGCGATTTGCGGCGCAAGTCGTTGGCAAGCGTTCTGGCGCGTGCTGGTGCCGCTTGCGATGCCCGGTATCGCATCGGGCGCGTTGATGGTGTTCGTCATGGCGCTCGGTTATTTCGTGACCCCGGCGCTGCTCGGCGGCCCGTCGTACATGATGCTGGCCGAATTGATCGCGCAACTCGTTCAGGAACTGCTCAACTGGGGGCTCGCGGGTGCAGCTGCATTTGTGCTACTGGCTGTGACGCTTGGCCTGTATGCGCTGCAATTGCGATTCGCCGGCAGCGCGCGCACAAGTTTGGGGGGACGCTGACATGTTGCTCGATTTCGATCGCCTGGGCGCGTTGCGTTGGGCGCTGATGACGGTAGGCGGTGCCGTCGCTCTGTTTCTTTTGCTGCCGATCGCGTTCATCGTCGCGCTCTCGTTCGGCGATTCGCAGTGGCTGATTTTTCCGCCTCCCGGATGGACGCTCGAATGGTATCGCCAACTCTTCACGGATCCGGGTTGGATCAGCTCTTTGCTGACGAGCGCAGAGCTTGCCGTGATCGTGACTGTTTTGTCGGTACTGATTGGTTTGCTCGCTTCGCTTGCGCTCGTTCGAGGCAAGTTCCGCGGGCGCGGCGCGGTGCAAGCGTTCTTTCTGACGCCGATGGTGCTGCCCGTCGTCGTGCTGGCGGTTGCCTTGTATGCCTTCACGTTGCGGATCGGCCTGAACGGGACCATGACGGGTTTCGTGATCGGTCATCTGATCATCGCCCTGCCGTTCTCGATTATTTCGATCAGCAACTCGCTCGCGAGCTTCGATACGGCATTGGAAGATGCCGCGCTGATCTGCGGTGCGTCGCCGCTTGAAGTGAAGCTGCGCGTGACGCTGCCCGCGATCAAGCTCGGGCTGTTTGCGGCGGCCATCTTCTCGTTCCTCGCTTCGTGGGATGAAGTGGTGGTCTCGATCTTCATGGCGAGCCCGACATTGCAAACGCTGCCGGTGCGCATCTGGACGACGCTTCGGCAAGATTTGACGCCGGTCATCGCGGCCGCGTCTTCGTTGCTCGTCGGATTGACGACGGTATTGATGGTGGCGGGCGCGCTATTGCGCCGTGCCCGATGAAAGAGGTGACCCAGCCATGACTGCTGCATTCCTGCAAATCCAGCGCTTGCGCAAGACGTACGACAACGTGGTCGCGATCGATCAGGTGTCGTTAGACGTGCGCAAGGGCGAATTCATGACATTCCTCGGGCCGTCGGGCTCGGGCAAGAGCACGACGATCTATATCGTCGCAGGCTTTCAGGAGCCGACGGAAGGGCGTGTGTTGCTCGACGGCAAACCGTTGCTGTCGGTCGCGCCCAACAAGCGCAACATCGGCATGGTGTTTCAGCGGTACACGTTGTTTCCGCACCTGACCGTCGGCGAAAACGTCGGGTTTCCGTTGCGAGTGCGTCGTCGTCCCGACCGCGAGGTGCGGGCGAAGATCGATCAGATGCTCAAGCTCGTGCACTTGGCGGATTGCCGCGACCGGATGCCGGCGCAGTTGTCGGGCGGCCAGCAGCAGCGTGTCGCGATCGCACGTGCGCTGGCCTATGATCCGCCCGTGTTGTTGATGGATGAACCGCTCTCCGCACTGGACAAGAAGTTGCGCGAGGAAATCCAACTCGAGCTGCGCCGCATTCACCAGGAGACGGGCGTCACGATTCTGTACGTGACGCATGATCAAGAAGAGGCGCTGCGCTTGTCGGACCGCATTGCCGTCTTCAACAAAGGCGGCATCGAACAGGTCGGCACAGGGGAAGAGCTGTATGCCAACCCCGCATCGCGCTTCGTCGCGAGCTTTATCGGCAACTCCAACTTCCTGCCGGTGCGGGTGACGTCGGCCGCAGACGGCCGCATGGCCGGGGTGTTTCCGAATGGGCACGCCGTGGCTGCGGCCGGGCGCGGTGCGGCGCTTTCGGCCGGCGACGATGGCGCGCTGATGATTCGGCCGGAGCAAATGCGCATTCGCGCACTGCATAGCGCGCAAGGCGAAGCGGGCCTGCCTGTCACCGTGCGCGACATCACCTATCTGGGCGATGCGATGCATTACGCCGTGGCGACCCCGTGGCAGCAGGAAATCTCGATCCGGATGCCGGCGGCCCAACGCCGTGACAGCGGGTTGTCGATCGGTACGCAAGCGTTCGTCGATTGGGATGTGCGCGACGTGCGCTTGTTCGCAGGCGCATGACGAATCGAGTCCGATATGAGTGACGCACTTCCTTCACTGAAAGTCGAGCGCCATACGACGACGCTGCGCGAGCTCGCGCTAGAGAAGATGCGCACCGCCATCTTGGAGGCGCATTTTCTGCCGGGCGAGCGGTTGGTCGAACGCTCGCTCTGCGAGGGGCTCGGCGTAAGCCGTACCGTCGTGCGCGAAGTGCTGCGGCATCTCGAAGCCGAGGGGCTGGTCGCGTCGATTCCGAACCAGGGGCCGATCGTGGCCGTGATGGACGCGGAGACAGCCGCGCAGATCTACGAAATTCGCGCGTTGCTCGAAGGCGATGCCGCGATGGCGTGTGCGCGTCGCGCGGACGGCGCCGTTGTGGATCGGCTGGCCGATTGTGTCGCGCGCATCGAGCAGGCCTTCGATGCGCACGACCACTCGCTGGTTCGCGAACTCACGACGACGTTCTACGAGCAGATGTTTCACGGCGGCGATAGAAATGTCGCTTGGGAAATCGTGCAGACGTTGAACGCGAGAATCAACCGATTGCGCGCGATGACGATCGCTTCCGACGATC
>JBQCDS010000404.1:0-7586 GCA_051961035.1 Trinickia sp.
CTTCCGACGCCATGATGACGAGATCGTCGTCCGTGATCAGATAACGCGCCGGACGCAGCCCGTTACGGTCGAGCGTCGCGCCGATCTGACGGCCGTCGGTGAACGCGATCGCGGCCGGGCCGTCCCACGGCTCCATCATCGCGGCGTGGTATTCGTAGAACGCGCGACGGTTCTCGTCCATCAGCGTGTGCTGTTCCCACGCTTCGGGAATCATCATCATCATCGCGTGCACGAGCGGATAGCCCGCCATCACGAGCAGTTCGAGACAGTTGTCGAACGAAGCCGTATCGGACTGCCCCGGGTAGATCAGCGGCCACAGCTTGGGCAGATCGTCGCCCAGCACCGCGCTCGCGATCGCGCCCGTGCGCGCGTTGAGCCAGTTGACGTTGCCCTTGACCGTATTGATTTCGCCGTTGTGGGCGATCATCCGGTACGGGTGCGCGAGTTCCCACGCGGGGAACGTGTTCGTCGAGAACCGCTGATGCACGAGCGCCAGCGCCGACACCACGCGTTCGTCTTGCAGATCGCGGTAATACACGCCCACTTGCCCTGCCAGCAGCAACCCCTTGTAGACGACCGTGCGTGCCGACATCGACGGCACGAAGTACTCCTTGCCGTGCTTGAGCTTGAGTGCCTGGATACGGTGGCTCGCCGTCTTGCGGATGACGTAGAGCTTGCGCTCGAGTGCATCGGTCACCATGATGTCGCGCCCACGGCCGATGAAGATCTGCCGAATCACGGGCTCGGTCGCCTTCACGGCCGGGGAAATCGGCATGGTGTGATCGACCGGCACGTCGCGCCAGCCGAGTACCACCTGCCCTTCCGCCTTCACCGTCCGCTCCAGTTCCTGTTCGCAGGCGAGGCGCGACGCGTGTTCCTTCGGCAAAAAGATCATGCCGACCCCATATTCGCCGGCCGGCGGGAGTGTCACGCCTTGGCGCGCCATTTCCTCGCGGTAGAAGGCGTCGGGGATCTGAATCAGGATGCCCGCGCCGTCGCCCATCAGCGGATCGGCGCCGACGGCGCCCCGGTGGTCGAGATTCTCCAGAATCTTCAGGCCTTGCTGAATGATGCCGTGACTCTTCTGCCCCTTGATATGCGCGACGAAGCCGACGCCGCAGGCATCGTGTTCGTTGCTCGGGTCGTACAAACCCTGGGCGGCGGGGACCGAATGGATCGGTTGTTGGTCGTTCATGGGGACACCGTCTATCTGAGGCCGTAGCGGCCGATTCGCTTGGGATGAGTGCAGTCTTTGACGCCGCCCGCGGGCGCTGCCGGCGCGAAACACTGCACTTGTCGCGGATTGAGCCGAGGGTGGGAGGCGCCGCGCGGCGGGACGTGCTTATGGCACGGCACCCACCGGAAATCGGAATATACGCGACGAATCAATAGAATAGCAAACAAAACGTGTTGATCTGTCACCAATAAAAACCATGCATCGAATCGGTGCCGATATATTGGGGACGCATCAAAACGGGGCAAAGTAACACGGCACTGACGGTGCCGTCCTTCATTAGACGCAATACGGAAGCGGACGACGCGTGTGTTTGTGTCGTCCGATGCGCAGTATGCCGGGCCAGGAAACTAGTGATGCGGCGTGTGCGGCGAATGAGGCGCTTGCGGTGCGGCAGACGGGGTAGCCGCTTCGCGCACCTTTTTGGGGCGACCGCGCGGCAGTGGCGACACGCGGCGGTTGGCCTCCCTCGCAGCCCACTCGCGGTACGACTCGCCGCCCAGCACCCACCCCTTGAGCGTGGCTTGCTGAAGCTCATTGGCTTCGCGCTCGTCGAGCGGCTGCTCGCATAGCTCTTTGTAGGCGCGTTGCCGCTCGAACGGCGTATTGCCGAGCGACCAGTAAAGCGGATGATCGGTCACGAGGCTGTCGACGGTGAGCCCGATGTGATGCCGATAGCTCGACCATCGGTAGTCTTCCGGTACGCTGACCACCTGCGCGCGCACCGGACATAACTCGATGACCCGGCTCGCCAGAAGGAAGTAGCGCTCGCCCTCGATGACCGTTGCGCGATACCGTCCTTCCCAGAGCGTCCCGCGCCGGGCATAGCGCCGGTTGAAATGCGCGACGTAGCGCCGCCCGACCGCCTGCATGGCCTTGGGCAAGCTCGTCTCGTCGTTCGGCGTGACGAGCAATTGCACCGCGCCGGGCATGAGGACGTAGGCGTGCACGTCCAGGTGATGATCGCGAGAGGCGGCTTTCAAGCAATCGACGAACAGCTCGTAATCCTGCTCATCGACGAAGGCGGGCTGCTGATCGAGCCCGCGCAGGATGACGTGCTGCGGCTGTTTCGGTACGTAAAGACGTGCGAGCCGTGCCATGCTGGATTCCGTTTAGTACGGTAGTGATTACCCCAAGGGACGATCGCGTCGCTTGAAGCGTTTGCAAAGACGCGCGCGGCTTTGAGCGAATCCGCGCCACGCTTAGGGAGAATGCTCTAGCACGCGCGCTTGGTTTGTTTGAAAGCTTCTACTCATAATAGGCGGGCCTTTCATGGAGGAGCAGATAGATGAAATTAAAACAGGCCATTACAGGGGCCGTGGCGGCGCTTGCGTTCGCACAGGCGGCTCATGCCCAAACGGCCGGGACTTTTTACGTGACGTCCGGGTGGTTCCATTTCGCGCCGCAGACCAGCAGCGATCCCCTCGAGGTGCTGAGCGTCGGCGGCACAACCCTGAACGCTTATCAACCCAACACCGGCGCCAGCATCGATAGCTCCGATACGTTGGGCTTGAGCCTCGGCTACTTCGTCACCGATCACCTTTCCGCAGAGTTTGAACTCGGGATTCCGCCGAAGTTCGACATCGACGGCACGGGACAGCTTGCCGCCTTCGGCAAGCTCGGCAGCGCCAGGCAGTGGTCGCCGGCAGTGCTTTTCAAGTGGAACTTCATGAGCCCCACGGACAAGTTCCGCCCGTACCTCGGCATCGGCGTCACGCGCGTGTGGTTCACGGACGCAAAAATCACGAACAGTGCCTTCGAAAACGGTGTGTTGCACGGTCCGACCTCCGTCTCGACGGATCGTTCCTGGGCGCCTGTGTTCAACGCAGGCTTCAACTATTCGTTCAACAAGCATTGGTTCGCCGGTGTATCGATTTCCTACATCCCGGTGAGCGTCACCGCCAACTTGACGTCGACGAACGCTGGACCGTTCGGCTTAACGGTTCAATCTCAAGCAAAGATCAGGCTCAACCCGATCGTCACCTTCGCCAAAGTCGGCTACGCCTTCTAAAGCCTAGGTCGAAAATCGATGCCTGCCTATCTCACGCCGCCCTGCCGGGGCGGCGTTGTAATTTCGACTGCCGATAATTCGCACCGATAAACTTTCTACGCGGCGTTCGCCGCACGCTGCATGGACCGCCCATGCGTCGGCCGTCGGGCGTCGAGCACAGGGCGGCCCCGCGCTGGGCCGCGGGCATCGAAGTTGCGGCAACGAGGGTTCCTCCCCGCATCGGATTGGCGGGTTCGTTCATCCCGTTATCGATTACTGACGGAGCGACCATGACCGCACTACCGAACACGCGAGACGCGCTCGAAACTTCCTGGAACAGCGCCGGCCGCCATGCGCGCCGCATTGCACACCATAGCCAACGCGCGAGCCAGGACATCGGCGGCGAAATGCGCGAGCTGCTCTCCGAACTCGAACAAACGTTGGCGGACGGCACGCAAGCCGACGCAGCCGTGTTGCGAGACCAAATGAGAAAGCGCCTGGAAGCCGCGCGCTCCCGGCTCGACGGTGCGCGCGAAACGATGCGTGAGCGCGCCGTGGCCACGTTGACCGACGCCCAAGGCTACATCCGCGAAAACCCATGGGAGACGATGGCTGTCGTCGGCGGCCTCGCGCTGCTGACGGGTTGGCTGATGGCGCGCAATCGCTGAGAGCAGGGTGAGGCGGCCTCGCCGGCGCTCGCGCGGCTTCGCGCTACGAAAGGAAGTTCGCCCCGATGAGGTCGATACGATCCGTGCAGATGCAATCGACGCCCCACTGCGCGAGCGTGCGGGCACGCGCAGGGTCGTTGACCGTGTAGGCGAGAACGTAAAGCCCCGCCGCCTTGATGTCGCCCACCAACCGCGCGTCGAGCTTTCGATGGTCGGCGTGCAACGAGATGCACGAGAGTGCGTCTGCCTGCACGCGCCAATCGGCAGGCACCGCGCCGAACAACAGCCCACGCGGCAAGTGCGGCTGTGCGTCGCGCGCCGCCGTCAACGCGTCGAACGAGAACGACGACAGCAACGGCGGAACGTCTGTGCTCGACCACAACCGCGCGGCCTCCTGCGCGACAAGCCATCCCGTCGCGACCTCCCGGCCGGGGCACGGCTTGATCTCGATGTTCGCGGCAAGGGTGTGCGCCACGCAGCGCGCATGAACTTGAGCGAGCGTGGGCATGCGCTCGCCCGCGAAACGCGCATCGAACCAGTTGCCGGCGTCAAGTGCGGCCAGTTCGGCATAAGTCTTACGCGCAGCCGCTCCATGCCCGTTCGAGGTTCGATCGACGGTATCGTCGTGCAGCAGGAAGACGACGTCGTCCTGTGACAACTTCGCATCGAATTCGATCATTTGCAGGCCAAGCCCAGCGCCGGTGTCGATCGCCGCGAGCGTGTTCTCAGGCGCGAGCGAGCCGCCGCCGCGGTGCGCGACGATGCGCGGGTACGGCCAGCGAGACAGACGTGCTGTCGATGAAGTATCAGTGCTTGCGGTCATAGCCGGCCCCTTCCTCTCGATTTTCGAATCGCCGCCGGCACGTGCCGGCGCTACGCCCGCCGCTCACAATGCGCGTTTGCCCGTGGCCGGATCGAAAAAATGCAAATGTTCGACCGGCAATGCGACCGGCACGATCTCGCCGCGTGACGGCCGGTGCGCGTGCGCAAGACGCACGGTGATGTCGTGCGCGCCCCAGCGGCCGTGGACCAGATTGTCGGCACCCAGCAGCTCGCATGAATCGACGGCGAGCGGCGCCTGCGCGCAGCCCGCTCGCGCGGACATATGCTCGGGGCGAATGCCGAGAATCCACTCGCGGCCGCCGGCGATCTCGCGGCCGGCACCCGCCGCACCGGCCACCGACAACGTCGGGCCGCCCCCGGCCACCTGGAACGTCGCACCGTCCTCGCTCAGCGTTCCTGACAGCAAGTTCATGGCCGGCGATCCAATGAAGCTCGCGACAAACACCGTGGCCGGCCGCTCGTACACTTCGGTGGGCGCGCCGATCTGTTCGGCATGGCCGCGGTTCATGACGACAACCCGCTGCGCGAGCGTCATTGCCTCGATCTGGTCATGCGTCACGTACAAGCTCGTCGTCGCGAGCCTCGCATGCAAGCGCTGGATTTCAAGGCGCATTTGCACGCGCAGCTTCGCGTCGAGATTCGAGAGCGGTTCGTCGAACAGAAACACCGACGGCTCGCGCACGATCGCACGGCCCATCGCCACGCGCTGGCGCTGGCCGCCCGACAGCTCGCGAGGCCGGCGCGCAAGCAGCGGCTCGAGTTCGAGAATCTTCGCCGCCGCGCTCACGCGCGCGTCGATCGTCTGACGCGCAATGCCGCGAATTTTGAGCCCGTACGACATGTTCTCCCGAACGCTCATGTGCGGATAGAGCGCGTAGTTTTGGAACACCATCGCAATGTCGCGATCTTTCGGCTCCAGCCGGTTGACTACGCGCCCGCCGATCGCGATCTCTCCTTCCGAGACACTTTCGAGGCCCGCCACCATGCGCAGCAGCGTCGACTTCCCGCATCCGGATGGCCCGACCAGCACGATGAACTCGCCGTCATTCACGTCGATGTCGATCCCGTGCAGCACGAACTGTTCGCCGTCGTACGTCTTGCGCACGCCCTTCAGAGTCAGCCCTGACATGCTTGGTGATTTCCCTTCGATTATTTTTCCGCGTCCACGAGCCCGCGCACGAACCAGCGCTGCATCGCGACGACGACGACGAGCGGCGGCAGCATCGCCAGCAGCGTCGCGGCCATCACGAGATGCCACTGAGTGGCAGTATCGCCGCTCGCGATCATCGCCTTGATGCCGACGACGGCCGTCGTCAACGATTGTTCGTTCGTGATCAGAATCGGCCAAAGGTACTGATTCCAGCCGTAGATGAACGTAATGACGAACAGCGCGGCGATATTCGTCTTCGACAACGGCAGTACGACGTCGCGAAAGAACCGAAGCGCGCCCGCCCCGTCGATCCGCGCCGCGTCCATGAGTTCGTCGGGCAGCGTCAAAAAGAACTGCCGAAACAGGAACGTCGCCGTCGCCGACGCGATGAGCGGCAGCGTGAGCCCCGCGTACGTATTGGTGAGGTGCATCGACGACACGACCTGCACCGTTGGAAAGATGCGCACCTCCACGGGCAGCATCAGCGTGATGAAGATCAGCCAAAACGCCGTATTGCGCAGCGGGAAGCGGAAGAACACGATCGCATAAGCCGAAACAATCGACACCGCGATTTTGCCGAGCGCGATCGCAAGCGCCATCACGAAGCTGTTCAGCAGCATGCGGCCGAACGGGCTGGCAGCGTTGCCGGAGCCATGCGACCACACGCTGGCGATGTTCTCGATCAAATGCGTGCTGGGGACCAGCGATAGCGGCACCGTGAAGACCTCGTGCTCGCTCATCGTCGCCGCGCAAAACGCGACATAGACGGGGAACGCGACGAGCGCCACGCCGACGATCAACACAGCGTGGCACAGCAGATCGAACCCCTTGCGATTTTCGATCATGTGTATTGCACCCTTCGTTCGATGAAGCGGAACTGAACGACCGTCAAGCCGACGACAATCGCCATCAAGATGACCGATTGCGCGCCGGAACTGCCGATGTCGAGCCCTTGGAAGCCTTCGGTGAAAATCTTGTAGATCAGCGTTTTGGTGTCCTGCGCGGGGCCACCGCCCGTCGCTGCATCGATCACCGGAAACGTATCGAAGAAGGCGTAGACGACATTGACGACGAACAAGAAAAACGTCGTGGGCGACAGCAACGGCAGCGCGATGCCGAAAAAGCGCCGCACGGGCCCCGCGCCGTCGATGGCCGCCGCTTCGATCAACGAGCGTGGGATTGCCTGAAGCCCGGCATAGAAGAACAGGAAGTTATAGCTGACTTGCTTCCAAACCGATGCGAGCACGACGAGCGTCATCGCCTGCGTGCCGTTTAACGCATGGTTCCACACGATGCCGCCCTTCGCGAGCGCGTAGGTGAGGATGCCGATGCTCGGATTGAACAGGAACGCCCACAGCACGGCCGCAATGGCGGGCGCGACGGCGTACGGCCAAATGAGGAGCGTGCGATACAGCCGCGTGCCGCGGATGACGCGATCGGCGCAGGCCGCGAGCAACAGCGACACCACAAGGCCCGATCCGGTCACGAGCGCGCTAAAGACGAGCGTTGTCTTGAACGAATCGAGATACAGCGGATCGGCGAATAGATGCGCAAAATTCGCGAGGCCGACGAATTCGCTCGACGTACCGAATGCGTCCTGCGTTTGCGTCGACTGCCACAGTGCGACGCCCGCCGGCCACAGAAAGAACAAGCCTGTGATGGCGAGTTGAGGCGCGATCTACAGGTAAGGCAACGGGCTCG
>JBQCDS010000405.1:0-2521 GCA_051961035.1 Trinickia sp.
TTTGGCGCATTCGCCGTATGCCGCGCGGTTCGGATGGCTGCACGGTATCGCGACGCTGTTTTATGTCGCCGAAACCTTGATGGGTCTGGTGCTGGCGTGGCTGCTGCCCGCCGGTGCCCAGGTGCAAAGCACAGGGCCGGCAGCTGGCCTGACGACCTGACGGGACGCGCACCGCTCGAGGCGCGGTGCGCCGCGGCTTATTTCACCGTTTGATGCTGACGCTTGGCGCCCGTTTGGCGCTTCTTCGCACGCTTGACGGTGCCGCCGGCGGTGACGCGTTCGTTGCCGAGCACGCGCACTTTTTGTGGCTTCGGCCGCCGCACGGTTTCCGATTGCGATTGCTTGACGACTTTCACGATGCGAGGCGCGGCGCCGCGCTTGCCCGTATCGGCAGCGGCTTCGCGAGCTGTCGGCAGCGCGTTTTTGCTTCTGGCGCCGGCGCCCTTGCTGACCGGTGCGGCGGCCTCGGGCTTCCAGATCACGAGCAGCTTGCCGATATGCTGAATGGGCGCCGCGTCCAGCGTGTCGCAGATGGCGTCGTAAATGGCCACGCGTTCTTCGCGTACATCGCCGAACACGCGAATCTTGATGAGTTCGTGCGCGCTGAGATGCACTTTGATTTCGGCCAGCACCGCATCGGTCAGCCCTTCGGCCCCGATCAAGACGACCGGTTTGAGCGCATGGGCTTGGGAGCGCAAGTCGGCGCGCTGGGCAGGGGAGACTTTGAGGGCAGGCATAGGGACGGAGAGCGACTCGACTAAAATGGGGGCGGCCACATCATGGATGCATGGCTTCATGGTTTGATTTCCCGCCGAGCCCGATGTGTCCCGAGCCCGCCGGGCGGCGCGCCGGCAAAACGCGTATTATCCGCCAAAAGTGCGGCCCGACGCAGTAAATGATTCCTTTTCGATGGCAAAAAACCGCTTCAATCAATCGTGGTTGCACGATCACATCAACGACCCTTACGTCAAGCTTGCGCAGCGTGAGGGATACCGCGCGCGCGCCGCGTACAAGCTCAAGGAAATCGACGAGCAGGACAAGCTCATCCGTGCGGGCCAGGTCATCGTCGATCTCGGGTCCGCGCCGGGCAGCTGGAGCCAGTACGCACGCAACAAGCTTGCGCAGGGCTCGCGGCGCGACGCGGCGCGCGAGGGCGGAATCGACGGCACCATCATCGCGCTCGACATTCTTCCGATGGAACCGATTGCCGACGTCCACTTCATCCAAGGCGACTTCCGGGAAGAGAGTGTGCTCGAGCAATTGGAGGAAGTTGTCGGGGATCGCCAGGTGGACCTTGTAATTTCCGACATGGCGCCCAATCTGTCAGGCGTGGCGGTGGCCGATGCGGCGCGGATCGAACATATTTGCGATCTCGCACTCGAATTCTCACAGGCGCATTTGAAGCCCGAAGGCGCCTTGCTCGTGAAGTGTTTCCACGGCAGCGGCTACAGCCAGATCGTCGAGAAATTCAAGCGCCAGTTCAAAACGGTCGCGGCGCGCAAGCCCAAGGCGTCGCGGGACAAATCGGCCGAAACGTTTATTTTGGGCAAATTTTTGAAACGGCCCGGATGATGCAGGTGCGTTTGACAGTGGCCAAGCCGTAGTCGAGGCGCCCGCAGCGCCGTCGGTACGCCGTAGCACGCTATTTTGCCGGTAGCGAAACGTTATGGCAGGGGCTTGCCGACTGGATTAGAATGCTTTGGTGGTGCCGCAAGGTAAATGTAGGCACCCCGTCTATGAGGAAGGAGTGGGCTTTGAACAACAATATGTTTTCGAAGGCAGCAGTGTGGCTCGTGATCGCACTGGTGCTGTTTACGGTGTTCAAGCAGTTCGATAAGCCCCGGGTCCAGGAAGGCGTCTCGTACTCGCAGTTCATGGACGACGCCAAGGTGGGAAAGATCAAGAGCGTCGTGGTGCAAGGGCGTAATCTGACGGTCACTCCCGCAGACGGTCAAAAATATCAGATCGTATCGCCGGGCGACATCTGGATGGTTGGCGATCTGATGAAGTACGGCGTTCAGGTGAGCGGCAAGGCCGATGAAGAGCCGAACGCGCTCGTATCCGCGCTTTACTATCTCGGGCCCACGATCCTCATCATCGGGTTCTGGTTCTACATGATGAGGCAGATGCAAGGAGGCGGCAAAGGCGGCGCCTTCTCGTTCGGCAAATCGCGAGCGCGCCTCATCGACGAAAACAACAACGCCATCAATTTCACCGACGTCGCAGGCTGTGACGAAGCGAAAGAGGAAGTGTCCGAATTGGTCGACTTCCTGCGTGATCCGCAAAAGTTCCAGAAGCTGGGCGGGCGCATCCCGCGCGGCGTGCTGCTCGTCGGCCCGCCGGGTACCGGTAAGACGCTGCTCGCCCGCGCGATCGCCGGCGAAGCGAAAGTGCCGTTCTTCAGCATCTCGGGTTCCGACTTCGTCGAAATGTTCGTCGGTGTCGGCGCGGCGCGCGTGCGCGATATGTTCGAGCAGGCGAAAAAGCATGCGCCTTGCATCGTGTTCATCGACGAAATCGA
>JBQCDS010000406.1:0-9885 GCA_051961035.1 Trinickia sp.
CCCCGACAGATCGCGAGCACGGGTACGCCGTTCTCGATGGCCGCTCGCATCAGCGGCAATGTGGTGGCATCGCGCGCCGGGTCGTGGGCCGTGCCGGGCACGCTCGGCGCACCGCCGTAATGGCGCGGCTCGATGTTGGAATGGCTGCCCGTGAAGAGCAGGCCGTCGAGCGCCTCGACGAGCGCGCGGATCGGCTGCCGTTCGCCGAGTGCGGGGACAGCGAAGGCGAGTGCGTCGGCCCCTTCGACGACAGCAGTGATGTATTTGTCGACGACCACATGCGCGCGATGCGGGCCAACGTGGATGCTGTCGGCCGTCACACCGACCAATGGTTTATTTAGCATAACTAACTATTGACGAAGAGGCGCCCAGTGCTTGGGAAAGGGCGATCGTTTGCTAGCTCGATCGCGATTGGCGTTCGGCGGCTCCGCCGTTGCGCGCTGGGCGCTTAAGGCGAGCAAGGCCCTCGCGACGGGCGCGATTGAGCTGTGCGCGGCGACCGCGCGGCGAAAAAGTCGAACGCGGGGGAAACGGGAAGGAGGCGCTACGGCAGCAGCGACGCTGCGTCGTCGATGTGAACGGCGATGTAGGCGCGCGCGGACGTTACGTTGTGGCGGCGAACGCAGCGGCGGGACAGGATCGTGAAGACGGACAGAAACCGGCGGAACGCAAGCGGGCCGGTGCAGCCGTCGGCGATGGGGCGGTCAGCGCGAAGACGATTCGCGAACTGGCTGCGGTTCCATCTAACCAAAGGGCCTCGGACTCTCACGATGACACTCGACTCGGTGATGTTGAGGGTACTGAACGCTTCGTTGCAGGTGCGCGAGGGCGCGTGCGACGATGCGGGGCGAACGGTGCCGTTGCGCGGCGTATCGGACTTTGTGCGACGCAGCGAGGATGCGCTGCGCGGGGACGAACGACGGCGGTGCGACTCGGAACCTAAGAGTCAGCATATATCAGCCAAGCGCGCCGTCAATCCCCTAGGCAAATATCGGGTACGGCATCACCCCATTCAATGGGTGGCGACGCTTTCGTTTTGCGGACAGGCGACCTTGCGGTTGCCCGATCTCGCGGCCAAGCACGCGGCGCCCGCATAGGTGACGCCCGCAAGCACACCCACCATCGAGAGCGCGGTGGTGAGATGCGTGGCGAGCATCGCCGCCGCGCCGGCGAAGGCGACGCCGAGCAGGCTGCCCGCTTGGCGCAGCGCATTGAGCAAGCCGGATGCGACGCCGGCGGATTCGGCCGGCACTTGCTCGAGGATGGTCGCGATCATCGGCGGCACCGACAGGGCCGTGCCGGCGCCGAACGCGGCCATCGCCAAGACGACGAACGCCCATGAGGCGCGTAGTTCGAGCAATGCCGTCATGGCGGGGCCGGCGATCGTGGCCGTCGCCAGGCCGATCGTCATCAGGCGCGTCGCGCTCGCGCGCCCGTGCAGCTTGCCGGCCAACACGTTGCCGAGCGATAGGCTCGCAGCCATGGGCAACATCGCGAGCCCGGTGTGCCGCGCATCGAGCCCGCGTACGCCGTGCAGATAAAGGCTCAGTAAAAAGAGCACGGCGAAATAGCCGACGTAGACGAGGGTGCCGCTCGCATTCATCGCGACGAACTTCGCATTGCTGAACCAGGCGACGGGCACCATCGGATCCGCCGCGCGGCGCTCGACGACAACCAGTGCGCATGCGGCGAGAACCGCCACCGCGATGGCCGCCAGCACGTCGGCCGCGCCGATGCCGCGCGTGGGCAATTCGATCGCCGCGAAGCACAGCGCGGCCAGCGCGACCGTACTTGCGAGTTGGCCGCCCCAGTCGAAGCCGCGAGCGCGCGGCGTCGTGGCCGCTCGCACGACCGCCCATGCGCCGGCCAATGCGACGGCGCCCGTCGGCACGTTGACGAGGAAGGCGCTGCGCCAGCCGAATGCATCGACGAGCAATCCACCCGCGACGGGCCCGATCGCTGCGGCGACCGATGCGATGCCCGCCCAGGCGGCGATCGCTCGCGCACGTTGCGCCGGATCATGGAAAGTCGCGCGCACGATTGCGAGCGAGGCCGGCAAGAAGAGTGCGGCGCCCGTGCCTTGCACGAAGCGCGCCACGACAAGGGCGCCGACCGATTGCGCCAGCCCGCATGCGGCGGAGGCGGCGACGAACAGCGCGAGGCCCCAAAGATAGATGGCCTTCGCGCCGAAGCGATCCGATGCTCCGCCGCCCGCGAGAATCAGCGCGGCGAAGCTGAGGGTGTAGGCATCGACGATCCATGCGAGCCCGGCGACCGAGGCATGCAAATGCGCGCGCATCGAGGGTAGGGCGACGTTGACGATCGTCGTATCGAGCACCGCCATGAACATGCCGCTTGCGACGAGCACGAGCGTCCAGCGGCGACGGGACCTTTCGGCGCATTCGCAAGAACGGTCCGAGACGAGAGGGTCGAGGGAACAATCGGTCATGAGCGTGCTCCAGTTTGCGGCGCGATGCCGGATTGCCGTGTGGCCAATCACAAAAGTCTATAGACTGGCGGTGCTGCGACAAAGCCGTGAATCTGCAAGCATCCGATGCAAAAATGCATCAGCGAAATGGCTCGGAAATGCTCGGAAGTAGGGGTGACGAGAATGGGCGACGAGGCTGCGAACTAGGCTACGGGAATTCGTAAATCACGATGACGAATTGGGACAACGCGCGCTTTTTCCTCGCGGTGGCGCGCACCGGTACGCTGCGTGGCGCCGCCGCCCGTTTAGGTGTCGATCAGGCGACGGTCGGCCGGCGCATTGCCGCGCTCGAGCAAGCGCTGTCGGCGCGGCTGTTTTTGCGTACGCCGACCATGTACGTGCTGACGAGCGCCGGCGAGGCGCTGATGGCCCCGGCCGAGGCGATGGAGCAGGCCATCCATCAAATCGAACGCCGGATCGTCGGCATGGACGACCAACTATGCGGCACGATCCGCGTCGCCACGACCGATTCGCTGGGCAAGCGCTTCGTCATACCGGCCATCGCGAATCTGCGAGCAGCGCATCCGGGCATCGAAGTGGCGTGCGTCACATCGCCCGGCATCGCGAATCTGACGCGGCGCGAGGCCGATATCGCCATACGGACGCTGCGGCCCGAATCGCCCGATCTCATCGTGCGCCGCCTCGCGCAGCTCGAATTGGGTATTTATGCGTCGCGCGCTTATCTCGCGGCGCGTGGCGCGCCGAGCGAAGGCGGCGCGTTCGAGGGGCACGATCTCGTCATGTATCAGCGGCCCGTTCTGCCGTCGATGTGGGACGCGCTGTGCGGCGAGCCGGTTCATCGCGGACGCGTGGCCTTCCAAACGTCGTCGACGATGATGTTGTTCGAAGCCGCGATCGCGGGGCTTGGCGTGACGGAGCTGCCGTGCTTCAGGGCCGACGAGGAGCCCGAACTCGTGCGCGTGATGCCCGGGCGCAGCGATCGATTCGATGTTTGGCTCGTCGCGCATGCCGACTTGTACAAGACCGCGCGCATGCAGGCATTCATCGAAGTCGTCGCGTGCGAGTTCGCATAAGCGCCGACCTTGACCGATGCCGTCTTCGACGCCGCTCGCACCATGAGCGCATAAGAGCCCATCGATTGAATCACCCTGTAACACGCGTGTCGTATCGTCGATCGCGTGCCATGCAGATACCTGTGGAGAGCTAATGCTTGGTATGAGCGAGAATCGCCTACACACGAACGAAGTCGATGTGCCTGCCGGTGAAGTCATGCTCAACGGCATGCTGACAATGGCACCCGACGCGCGCGCCATCGTCGTATTCGCGCACGGCAACGGCCCCGGTCGTGCGAGCGTGTGCAATCGGCAGATCGCCGATATGCTCCATGAAGCCGGTGTCGCCACGCTCGAACTCGACCTGCTGACCGAGCGAGAGCGGCAACTGGATCTCGTTTCGGCGGAATACGCGTTCAACGTCGATCTGCTCGCGGGCCGATTGGTGGCTGCGCTCGATTGGCTTTACTCGTCGCCCGACACGGAATCGCTGGCTGTCGGCCTGTTGGGCACGAGCACGGGCGCTGCGGCGGCGCTCGTTGCCGCCTCCGTATTGCCCGACGATGTCGCCGCCGTCGTTTCGCGTGGCGGCCGCGCGGATCTGGCGGGCGATGCGCTGGCGCTCGTCGAGGCGCCGACGCTCCTCATCGTCGGCGCGCTCGACGAGGCCGTCGTGGATCTGACTCAGCTCGCCGCGAGCCGGATGCAATGCGAGCACCGCATCATGAGCGTCGCCGATGCGACGCATCGCTTCGAAGAGCCGGGCACGCTCGATCACGCGGCGCGTCTTGCATGCGATTGGTTTCTCGCCAAGCTCATGCCCATCGGGGGGTAGTTCGATCGATTCGATTGATTCGATTGATTCGATCGGTGGAAAGCGTACTCGGCTTTCGAGGGTTTACGCGCAGCTAAAGAAAAAGGGCCGGAGGTCGTCATCCTATAGAGCGATGCGGGTGGCCGTCGTTGTGTTTTGCGGTTGCGTATCTCGTGGTGCGGTGGCGCAGACGTTCGCCGGCCGTATGTCGCTGTGTGTCGATGACCTACTCTTGACGTATTCGTGACTGTCCGCGTTCGTGCTCGCAGTTTTTCTCGACGTTCACGAGGTTCCGGCCGATCCGCCTCGGTCTCACTTACACGCATCATATGCATACCGCGATATCGTCTATGCAATCGACCGGGGCCGGCCGCGACGCCGCGTCCGGTGCCCAGGCACTCGCCGCGCTCAAGGCGCTGTATCTCGTGTCCGGCGCCGCGGCACAACTTGGCGCGTACGGCTTGCGGCTCGACGACACTCAGTGGAACGCGCTGGCACAAGCGGCGCGCGATGCCAACCGCGCGCTGCTGGTGCACGATCACATCGGGCGCGACACGGTTGCCGCCTTTCGGCGGCTATCGGCGCTTTGCGAAGATCTGCTGGAGCGTCGCGCGATGGGGCAGGCCAGCTTGTCGGCCGTTTGGCACGAACTCGCGCGCGCGGGCCGCGACGCCTACGAGCAACTCGATCCTTAGCGATCTAGGCTCGCGCCCGGTTGAGCGGTGAGCCGAATCCCCGCGGGCTCACACTCCGCTGTTTGCGGCGCGCTGACGCAACAGGCCCAGCACGGCGTCGCAAAACGGCGTGGGCACGCCAACCCTACGGCCAAGCTCGGGAAATACGCCGAGGATGGGCTCGACCTCGAGGGGGCGTCCCGCTTCGAAATCTTGGAGCATGGAAGTCTTGAACACACCGAGTTCGCGCGTCACGGCCAAGCGCTGCGGAGCGGACATGTCTGTCGAGAGGCCGAGACGCTGACCGATCGCGTCGGCTTCTTCCATCATCCGCAACACAAGTGCGTGCGTGAACGGATCGTCCAGCAGACGGTCGGCTGTCGAACCCGTCAGCGCGCTGAGCGGATTCATATTCATGTTGCCCCAAAGCTTGGCCCAAATGTCCGCGCGGATGTTCTCGCTGACTTCGACATCGAAGCCGCCTCGCACGAGGGCATCGGCGAACTCGCGTGCCGCGTGTGCATAGTGCATATCGGCCGCGCCGATGATCAGCCGATTGCCGCGTCCGCGCTTGACGATACCGGGCCCGACGGTGGCGGATGACAAGTGGACGACACAGCCGATCGCTCGCTCGGCGGGCAGCATCGCGGACACGCGGCCGCCCGGATCGACGGCTTCGAGCGGACCGCTGTGCGCTTGTGCCCAGAGCCCCCGCAGGAACCACCAAGGTAGCCCATTCATCGCGCTCACGACGAGCGTGCTGGGTCCGATCATCGGACGCAGCGATTCCGCCAACGCCGGTAGCGCTTGCGCCTTGAGCGCGATGACGACGATGTCTTGCTCGCCGATAACCGCTGGGTCGTCGCTGGCCTGCACCGGCACCGTAGGGGCCGGCGCATCGCCCGCGACGATGCGTATGCCGTTCGCGCGGATCGCGGCGAGCGTATCGCCGCGCGCCAGCACCGATACACGGTGGCCCGCTTGCACGAGCGCGGCGGCCAGCAGTGAGCCCACGGCGCCCGCGCCGACGACGGTAGTACGTATCGGCTGCCCGCCGGCTTGACTCTCGGCATTCATCGGTATGTCACTCCTTGTATGACGGGTCGATTTTATCGACTTGGCGCAGCAGCGCATCGAGTACATCCTGTCCGGCGCCGTAGTTCGGATCGAATTGCAACGAATCGCGCGTGCATCGAAGCGCGACTTCAACCGGGACGGGACGCGCGCGGCCGAGCGCCGCCGCAGCCACTTGAATCTCGCAGGCGCGATTGAGTGTCCAAAGACGCGAGAAGGCCTGAGCGACGGTCGAACCCAGCGCGAGCAAGCCGTGATTGCGCAAGATCATCAGACGTTTGTCGCCCAGATCGTCGATGAGCCTCGGCCCTTCGTCGGCGCGCACGGTAATCCCTTCGAAGTCGTGATAAGCGACCATGCCCTCGAGTTGCGCCGAGTAGAAGTTCGAGCGATCGAGCCCTTGCTCCGAACACGCAACGGCGAGGCCCGCCGTCGTATGCGTATGCATGATGCAATGCGCGTCGGACACGGCACGATGAATCGCGGCGTGTACGACGAACCCGGCCGGATTGACGCGATGGGGCGACGCGCCGACCACGTTGCCGTCGAGATCGATCTTCACCAAGTTCGAAGCGGTGACTTCCGAATAGTGCAGCCCGAACGGATTGATGAGGAAATGCGCCTGCTCGCCCGGTAGCCGCAGCGTGATGTGGTTGTAGATGAGCTCGGTCCAGCCGAGCATGGCGAAGATACGATAGGTGCCTGCGAGCTGCACGCGCAGTGCGCGCTCCGTGTCGTTCATGGCTCGTCTCCTGCCGGCGCTCGATGTGCGTCGTGCAGACGAGCATAGTGCAGTTTAGTTGCGTACACAACTATATGGCAGTATGAAATAGTGGGGTGACTCGTCGCTCTCCAAGGCAATCCCGGCGAGCGGGCGAGTTCGATCCGTTGTAGTCAAGCGTTCGAGACAGCAGAGCTGCAGAAAGCTGGGATGTTGGACAGACGTTTGTTTCGACATCTTCTGCGCCTGCTGATCGTCGGCTCTCGCCAAGCGTTAAACGCTGGACAGCATCTGCGCAATGGGTAACGAGAAATTCAACTAACCGATAATGTTCGTCGATGGATTCGAACCGCTGGCACGGGTGGTTCTCTTGCTTACCGTTGAGGCAAACGAACGTAGGCAAACGAACGACAGCTTCGTTTGCCTACGGCCTTTATTTCATTGGGGATGATGGTGCGAGGAGCGGGACTCGAACCCGCACACCATTGCTGGCGTCAGGACCTAAACCTGGTGCGTCTACCAATTTCGCCATCCTCGCGCCGAAGCGGGCAATGCCTCGCTTCGATGTGTGGCTTGCTTTCGTGGCGCCGCTGGGAGCGGCACGCGTTAGCGTTCGAAAGCGTAAGCGCGAGATTCTAACTCATTCGCGCAAGGTTGTGTCATCGATTGTCGAGCGAGAGCGGCGTCGGGGCGACGCGAGCCGATCCGCTTCGATCGTCATCGCTATCGTTCGCTACCGGCGTTCGCCATGGCATGCGCGATCACCCTGTCGAGCGCACGGCCGAGCGCTTGTGCTTGCGCTTCGTCGAGGCAAGCGAACAAATCGGCGTTCCACTTGCGTGCAATCGGCATGACCTTGCGAAAGAGCGCACGGCCTTCGGGTGTCAGCGAGATCACGACCACGCGTCCGTCCTGGGGGCTAGGCGCGCGCCCGACGAGGCCGCGCTGGATCAGCGCTTCGGCCGCGCGGCTCGCCTGGCTCTTGTCGAGGTTCGCGTGCTTGGCCAAGTCCATGATGGAAAACGGCCCGAACGAGCCGACCGAGGCGATGACGCGCGCCTCCGGCAGCGTGATGCCGAGTTTGGTCTGATAGCGCTCGCCGATACCGCGATCGGAGAGCTTGTTCAGCACGTGCATCCGGTAGGTCAAAAACTGTTCGAGCCCGGCTTTGGCTGCGGCCTTCATAGGTCGTGTCGATCTCGTCGGAAGTGGGCGGGCAAGAGGCGTCTGATCGTCGATTGTTGCCGCATCCGGCGCGAGGGTCAACGCGGTGTTTCCCTGTGCGACGGGCAAGCTCGGCGCGCGCCGTTGCTCGGGCGAGCGCGCAATCGCCGTGCGATCGCAGCGACAACGACGACGAGCGATCGCGCGCCGATATCAAGCGCCGAACTTCAGCCGCAGAACTTCAGCCGCCGAACTTCAGCCGCCGAACTTCAAGCGCGCGAGTTGTTCCGCTTCGTTCGCGAGCAGGCGCGCCGCGTCGCGAATCGCCGCCTCTAGCGTGATCGGCCCGGGGGCGGGCGAAAAGCAGCCGCTGAAATGTTCGCCGAGGCGCGCGAGCGCACTCGCATCGACGCCGCCCGACAGCAGCGTAGCCGGTACGCCTGCCGCGCGTGCGTGCCGGCAGGCGATGAAGGGCGCCTTGCCGTGCAGCGTCTGCGCGTCCGAGCGGCCTTCGCCGGTGATGAGCCAGTCGGCCCCGTTAAGGGCGGCATCGAGCCCGACTTGCGACGCCACCACTTCCGCGCCGGGCTCGAACCGCGCGCCGAGCAAGTGCAGCGCGAAGCCGAGCCCGCCGGCCGCGCCCGCGCCCGGCAAGGCGCTGCCAGCACGGCCAAGCGCCGCTTCCGCGAGTTCGGCGAAGTGTCCGAGCACGGCGTCGAGCGCACCGACGCGCTCGGAGGCGACACCCTTTTGCGGGCCGAACACGGCGGTGGCGCCATGCTCGCCCGTCAGCGGATTGTCGACGTCGGACATCGCCACGAATGACGCTTGCGCCAAGCGCGCGTCGAGACCCGATACATCGATGCGCGCGAGGCGGGCGAGCGCATTCGGTGTCGGTTCCAGTTCGCCACCGTCGGCATCGAACAATTTCACCCCGAGGCCGACGAGCAGCCCGGCGCCGCCGTCGTTCGTGCTGCTGCCGCCTAGTGCGACGAAAAAGCGCCGCGCGCCGGCGTCGAGCAACATGCGCACGGCTTCGCCCATGCCGCGCGTGCTCCGTTCGGCAACGTCGGTTCGCATCGCCACCGGATCGGTGATGCCGACGATCTCCGCCGTTTCGAGCACCGCGCTGCCGTCGGGCAGCAAGCCGACCGCGGCGTCGCGTTCGGCAAGCGATGCCCCGCGCACGCGCAACATGCGGCGTTCGCCGCCGCGCGCGAGCATTGCGTCCAGGGTGCCTTCGCCGCCGTCGGCCATCGGGCACAAGCGCACGCTCGCTTGCGGCACCGCCCGCTTCACGCCGTCGGCGATGGCTTCGGCGACGGCTTGCGCACTGAGCGAGCCTTTGAACGAATCGGGAGCGATGACGACGATGGGTGTGCTGCCGGGCATGGTGTCTCCAAATGGACTTGCGCTGCGCGGCGAGGCCGGCTAGCGGGTGGTAGCGGGGTGGTTCGCGGTGCGCTCAGGTGCGAGCTTAGCAGTGCGCGCGTCTGCCGGGATACGGCCGATCGCATGTCGCGCATCGCAGGATATGGGGCGTTCCTCGGTGCGTTCGGATGCGCGCAGCGGCCCGCGAGAGGAGGCGAGGGCGAGTCATGCCCAGCCGGGGCGCGGGGGCGCGCAAGCACGCGCCGCCGCCAAATCGGGATTGCGCGGATCAATAGTTTGCTAGAATGCTCGATTCTTCCGATTCAAACCGTGCCGCAGGCGGCAAGACGACGTCGATCGCAACGTTCATTTGCGTTCATTGCGACACAATGCGACGTCGATCGCGCAAATCGCTTGGGGCGGTGATTGCGGTCCCCCGAGGGCGAGGCGCAACACGTGGGCACGGCGAAAGATAACCGATTCGCTTGAACAATTTAGGACGATTGAAGCCATGGCTAACGTTGTTGAAAACCTCGGCAAGCTCGAACGCCGTGTGACGATTTCCC
>JBQCDS010000407.1:0-2723 GCA_051961035.1 Trinickia sp.
TGATCGGGCCCGTGAAGACGTCGCGCTTGCCGCGCGCGATGTCGTCGTGCGCTTTTTTCTCATCCGCGCGCGCGTTGGCCGGCACGGTCGGGTTCAAGTCTTCGAGATCGACGGCTTGCTGGGGCAAGCCCCACCAGACCGGATCGTTCTTCCACTTACCGTCCAGCACCTGCTGGATCACCGCCTGATAGTAGACGCCCCAATGCGCGACGACGGAACCCAACGCCGCATCAGGCCCGAACTTCTTCATGTCCGAATCCCAGCCGAACGCGTGTACGTGTTTTTGTTCGGCCGTCGCAAGCGTGGCGCTCGAATCGGTGTTTTGCAACAAGACATCCGCGCCTTGGCCGATCAGCGTCTCGGCGGCCTGCTTCTCCTTGCCCGGATCGAACCAGCTGTTGATCCAAATGACTTTGGTGTGGACCTTCGGATTGACCGACCGTGCGCCCAGCGTGTACGCGTTGATGTTGCGCACCACTTCGGGGATGGGTACCGAGGCGACGAAGCCAAGCGTGTTCGTCTTCGTCATGTGACCTGCAATGACGCCGGCAAGGTATGCGCCCTGATACATGCGTACATCGTAGGTGCCGAAATTCTTCGCCTTCTTGTACCCCGTGGCGTGCAAGAACACGGTATCGGGGAAGTCTCGCGCCACTTTCAGTTCGAAATCTTGATAGCCGAAGCTCGTCCCGAAGATGATCTTGTTGTGCTTGCTCGCCAAATCGCGGAATACGCGCTCTGAATCGGCCGACTCGGGTACGTCCTCAACGCGCGTGACCTTGATCTTGTTACCGAACTTGGCCTCGGCTTGCTTCGAGCCTTGATCGTGCGCGTAGGTCCAGCCGGCGTCGCCGGGGTTGCCCAGATAGACGAACGCGACACCGGGCACGTCGGCCGCCTGCGCCGCGGGTGCGAGCGCGGCGCCCAACGCGAGCACCGCGCCGGCGGCGAACGAGGTCAACGTTTTTCTTCTCATCGAACTTCTCCAGTAGTGTGGATGAAACGGTCGAGCAAGCGCATGGCCTGCCCGTAAGGGCGTTCCTATGAAATGGACGGCGTTCAGCTCGTCGCGTAAAACGGCTTGCCGAGCGACGCGGGCGCATTGAGCTTGATCGCGTTCGGGTTGCGCGAAATGACGGCCAACACGACTACCGTCGCCAGGTACGGCAGCATGGCGAGAAATTGAGTCGGCACCGGCACGCCCACCGCCTGCGCGTAAAACTGCAGTCCGGTAACGGCGCCGAACAGCAGCGCGCCGACCAGCAACCGTGCGGGCCGCCAGGTGGCGAACACCACGAGGGCCAGCGCGATCCAGCCGCGTCCCGACGTCAATTGTTCTTGCCACAGATGCAGATACACGATCGAGTAATAGCCGCCGGCAAGCCCCGCCATGCCGCCGCCGAAGAGCGTCGCGCCATAACGCACGCCGATCACGGAGAAGCCCACGGAATGCGCGACGCTTGGCGATTCGCCGACCGAACGCAGCACGAGTCCGGCGCGCGTGCGATAGAGGAACCACGCAACGAGCGCGAACAACGCGAATGCGAGATACCCGAGCGGCGTCAGCGAAAATAGCGCCGGTCCGAGCACCGGCACGTGCGCGAGCCCCGGGATCGGCCACGTATCGATCGTGGCGCTGACGGACGCCGACGTATAGGGCTTGCCGATGTATGCCGACAGCCCGGTGCCGAAGATCGCGAGCGACAGCCCGGTTGCGACTTGATTGGCGAGCATCGTCAGCGTCAGAAACGCAAATAGGAGCGCCATCGCGACGCCCGCGCCGAACGATGCGGCCACGCCGAGCCATGGGTGCCCCGTCGCGACGGTGACGGCGTAGCCCGTCACGGCGCCCATCAGCATCATTCCTTCCACGCCCAGATTGAGCACGCCCGATTTTTCGGTGACGAGCTCGCCAACGCCCGCGAGCATCAGCGGAATGGCGGCAACGACAGCGCTCGATGCCAACGAGCCGGCTTGTTGAATATCCATGGTCGGTCTATGTGGTTTCGCGGGTAATTCGTGTGTGTGAGACGTTTTGCATCGGGCTCGCGGGCTCATCCATGCGCGACGCGCGGCACGCGGCGCACGCGGTAATTGACGAAGAGATCCGCGCCCAGCAGGCAAAACAGCAATAGCCCTTGAAACACGCCCGAAAGCGCCTGCGGCAGCTGCATCGACGTCTGAACGGCCTCGCCGCCCAAATACAGCAGCGCCATCAGCAAGCTCGCGAGTACGATCCCGACGGGATGCAGCCGGCCGACGAAGACGACGATGATCGCCGTGAAGCCGTAGCCCGGCGACCATGTCGCTTGCAATTGCCCGATCGGCCCCGCGATCTCGCCCATCCCCGCCAGGCCGGCGAGCGCTCCGCTGATCAGCAGCGACGTCCACACCGTGGTGGTATCGGAGAAGCCCGCATAGCGCGCGGCAAGCGGGGCCAAGCCGCCCACGTTCATCCGAAAACTGGCGAAACTCTTGCGCATGAAGAGCCACACCGCGGGAACGGCCGCCAGCGTGACGAAGATCGAGGCGTTCAGGCGTGTTCCGCTCAGCCACTGCCAATGCCAATCGCCGCCGAACGTGGGATAGAGCGCATCTCCCGAGAACATCTCCGAAATGGGGAAGTTCATGCCCTCTGGATCGCGCCAAGGGCCGCTTACCAAATCGATCAAAAGCTGCGTCGCCACGTACGTGAGCATGAGGCTCGTCAAAATCTCGTTCGT
>JBQCDS010000408.1:0-7390 GCA_051961035.1 Trinickia sp.
TTCGCCGCCAAGCGAGCAACCGCCCGACGGCGCGACCCTACCAGCCGCGGTGATGATGGTGATGATACCAGGGCCCGTAATACCCCCTACCGTAGTAGTAGGCGCCCGGCGGCGGGCCGTAATAGACGGGCGGCGGCGCATAAAGCGGCGGCGAGTAGACGACGGGCGGCGGTGGCGGTGTGTAGTAGACGGGCGGTGGCGGCGCGTACACGGGGTAAGCCGGCGCGAGCGGGACGCCAATGCCGACGCCGATCGACACGTGCGCCTGAGCCGTCGCGGCAAACCCCGCGCTCAGTGCTGCGACGGCGATCAACGAAGCAAGCTTTTTCATTCCTCTTCCTCTAGCGAATAAGCGGGGCGCGCCGCGGAAATCCCGAGCGGCACACGCCCAAAGTACGCTTTAAATGTATAGAAAAACCATCGGTAGAGGGCGCGGCATTTGTTGCAAAATGCTATCGGCGCATGGCTGAGCGGCCGCAAAAAAACGGGGCCGGCTGGGGCGGCGACGTACGATAGGAGAGATTTTACCGCTTCTTGATCGAGCGGTCCTGGGTCGTCGGTAATCTTTATTTACAAATTTATTCGCTACCGCGCTTGAGGGTGGGGTTGCGGTGCGCATGCAGCGGCGCCGTGGCGAACGGCGCCGCCTAACTTCGTCTGTACGAATGCCGAGCGTGCACTCGGCATCCAGCGGGCCAGCTTTGCAGCTATACAACGGATGCAGCCCGAACGTATCAGTACTGCGTCACCCAACCTTCACGTAGGTAAATTCGCGCGTAATGCTGGGGGGAATATACCCCTCTCCGATCTTGATTCGCGGCGTCAGCCGTTTTTTCTGATCCCACCAGAGCCGGCGCTGCGTGCGGCTGAGAAACCGCAGATGTTTTCGGTATGCGAAGACGTTCATCGTCGTGATCTCCCGTGTGTGGCTCTAACACAATAACGAAGAAAATATTCGAAGAATGAAGTACTTAGTCGCCACCCATTAAATTGGCCGAAGCGCCCTATCTCAATACGACGCCTGAAACATATCGTCAAAAATTAGCACGAACCCCCGTTGCGAACCGGCGCGCGGCATGACAGGCGAAAGGCGTTATGCACGATCGCCCTGCGGATGCGCGATACTGGCGGCTTCGCCGCTTTGTTCACCCCGCGCGCCAGCGCAATTCGCCGCGTTTGACCATGCCGCTTCCCGCTTCCGCACGTCTCGGTTTCATTGGTGCTGGCCGCTTGGCACGATGCTTGGCCGCGGGCTTCGCCCGAGCTGGCTATCCCGTCACCGCCGTCACGGCGCGCTCACGTGAATCCGCCGCCCGCCTTGCTGGGGCACTGCCGATGTGCCAGGCCGTGGCCGACGCGCAAGCTGTGGCCGATGCCTCGGACGTTGTCTTTTTAGCCGTTCCCGATGACAGCATCGGTATGCTCGCCACTCATCTGAGGTTCGACACGCGGAACGGACGCTCGGCCGCGCTCGTGCACTGCAGCGGTGCAACGAGCGTCGATGTGCTCGCGCCGGCGCGCGCGCAAGGCGCCTCGATTGGCGGCTTTCACCCACTTTATTTATTCAGCGGCGACGAAGCGGATCTCGAACGCATCGCCGGATGTTCGGTCACGATCGAAGCGCAAGGCGAGTTGGCCACGCTGCTCGGCGCTCTTGCGCGTGCGCTGGGCTGCGAAGTACTGACGCTCGGGAATGCGCAACGCATGCTGTACCACGGCGCGGCGCACTACGCGGCGAGTTTCGCGCTTGCCGCGCTCGCCGAGGCGGTCGACGTCTGGCGCGCGCTAGGCTTCGACGAAAGCCAATCGCTGCGCGCGCTACTGCCTATGCTCGCGGGCACGGTTGAAGCCGCACGAGAAAAGGGCTTATCGGGCGCGCTGGCGGGCCCTGTCTCGCGCGGCGATGTCGCCGTGCTCGAGCGGCAACTGGCCGCGTTCGAGGCGCAAGGCGCCGATCACGCGACGCTTTACGCGCTGCTCACGCGCCGCGCGCTTTCGCTCGCGCGTTCGCGTGCGCACCCTCCGGCATCGATCGACGCGATGACCGGCTTGGTCGAAGCCACGTTGGCCCGCACCGGCCTAGACGTGCAGGCGCAACGTAAGCCGTGATATGGTACGACCCGTCGACGGCAGCCTTCCCGCCGCCTTCATGCCCTTGGCGGCGCCCAGCAACCTGACGAGAACGCAACAATGATCAAAGTCAGCATCCTCTATCCGTATCGAGAAAACGGCCGTTTCGACTTCGACTATTATTGCGGCACGCATATGCCGCTGGCCGCCAAACATTTCGAATCGGCACTGAAAGGATGGTCCATCGACAAGGGCATAAGCGGCGGAGAGCCCAACACGGCTGCGAGCTTCGTAGCGGCGGGGCATTTCCTGTTCGATTCGCTGGAGGCGTTCCAAACGGTGTTCGCGCCGGTCGCGGCGGAGCTCGTCGCCGATATCCCGAATTACACCGACAGCGAGCCGCAGATCGTCATCAGCGAAGTGCTCATCGACGTTTGACGTTCGCTGCCTCGTAAGCGAGGCCGATGCGCCTCGCATACCGCGCCGATGCATCGCCTGCGGCGCGCAAGAAACCTAAAGAAGGAAAGGATCCAAGATGTTCGGGGAAATCGCCCGCTTTTTGCTCAACACCATTTTCACGTTGTTCGGGGCCGCGTTGATTCTGCGTGCTTGGTTGCAGGTCGTTCGTCTGCCGCCGTTCAACCCCGTGTCCAACGCCATTTTTCAGGCGACGAACTGGCTCGTCCTACCACTGCGGCGCGTGCTGCCGAATGCCAAGCGTGTCGATGTGGCAAGCATCGTGGCAGCGCTCTTGGCTGCGATCGTGTTTGTCGTCGCGATGGTAGCGATTGCCGGCTTCGATCCGCTGCAGTTCGCCCCGGTTATCGCACTGGTGTCGCTGCTCACGCTGATCAAGTGGGCGCTCAACCTCGTCATCTGGTTGACGATTCTGATGGCGCTGCTCTCGTGGCTCAATCCGAATTCGCCGGCGATGCCGATCCTCTATCAGCTGACCGCACCGTTCCTCAATCCGCTGCGGCGCGTGATCCCGAATCTCGGCGGCATCGACCTTTCGCCGATTCTGCTGTTCGTGATCGTGCAGGTTCTGCTGATGGTGGTGACGCGCATGGCCGTTTCGCTCACGGTGTTCGGCATTTAGGGACATGTCGTTCGTGACCGGCCGCCGGCGCGAGCCGGTCACGCATCGGGGGCGATGACGCCGAATGTGACCGGCGTCGATGTGTAGACGGCGCGCACCTTTTCCTGCGAGACGAGGTGCACGAGTTGCCGCGCGTCCGCCTGAGTCGCGACGAACTCGACTTCCACCGTCAACGAACCTTGCAGTTCGAAGAAGCGGTCCTCATGCAGAACGCGATGCGAGCCGAAGCCGGCCATGGCGCGAAATGCCGACCCGCCCAGCACGCCGAGTTCCTTGCCGCAGCAGAGCAGCCACTCCCATAAGAGCTTGCCGCGCAACCGGTGATTCTCGTGGACGTAGAACCGCAACAATACGTATTGCTCGGTTTGCATAGACCCTCCTCGCGCTAACGCGGCACCGACGATTGTGCTCGCTGCACGGCCCGCCCACAACGGCGGATGCGCCATCTCGCATCCATCCCGCCGGGGCGAGCCATTGCGCGCTGCCGGCCCCTCACGCCTTCACGAGCCACACGCGCGCAGTCCACATTCCCAGCGCGGTCAGCGCGAACGAGCCGCACACGTGCACGCCGATCTCGGCTACCGCCCAGCCGATCTGGCTTTGCGCCAGCGACGTCACGACTTCGGCCGAGAACGTCGAGAACGTCGTCAAACCGCCCATAAATCCCGTGATGACGAACAGGCGCCATTCGGGCGGCAGGCCAGCCTTGACCGTAAAAAAAACGGCCGCGAGGCCAATCAAATAACCGCCGATCAGATTCGCCGCGAGGGTGCCGAGCGGAATGGCGGGGAAAAGCGCATTGAGGCCGAGGCTCAGCGCCCAGCGCAACAACGCACCAAGGCCGGCGCCGATGAAGATGGACAGAATCGAGTAAATCAACGTGCGGTCCTATTCGAGTTATGTTTTCGGTCGACCCGGCATGCGGCAGCGTCAAACGAGCGAATGCCTACCGGCGCCGGCAGCGCAATGGTATCTCGAACGCGCGCACGCTACGAATCTGAGATCACTCCTCTCGAACTTTATCGGGATTGCCTTTTGGCTCGTCGGATACGTCGATGTAACGGTAAACATGTGGCCAACGACGACACCGGCCGGGTAACGCCGTCAAAAAATAATCGCCCGGCGGCAGCGATCGGCGCATTGGTATGACGTAACGACTGACGCGTGGAATCTTTGGTACGATCCCGGCTGCGAATTGCCGCTGCATCGGGCGGTTCGCCACCATGCATTGCTTGAAAAAAACAAACATGAGGGCCGCATGAACAACACCTATCGCTACGGGTCGCATGCCGATCCGGAGCCGACCGCGCTTTTATTATTCCGTGCCGCGGATAGAGCCTGCGCACCGCTTCGGGTACATGACGTCGAGTACGTCATCCCGACATCGTCCGGATTGCCCCTCTTGCGCGCTCCAGCGATTCGATACAGCGCTGTCGCCTCGCCCCAAGACACGGGGTTCCGATGAAAACTTACACGTGGGAGGATCTCGAGTCGTTCATTCGAAAAGAAGGCAGCGTATCGGAGAAGAAGATCATCACGCCGGATTCGACGATTACCGACGATCTAGGCCAGCAGGGTGACGATGCCGACGCGTTCATGCAGCACTTCTTCGAATCGTTCGAGATCGACAAAGGGGACTACGATTTTCAGCGCTACTTTCTGAGGGAGCGAGAGGGCATTGCCCATCATTTGTTGATGAAGCTGCTGAGAAAAACCCATACCTTCAAGCGCGAAGCCTTGACGGTTGGCATGCTCCATCGCGCATTGATCCCCGGGAAATGGGACGCGCGAGAATTGGCGCGGCACTCGTCGGCCCTTTGACGAATGGCTACCTTTCGGGGTGACCCATCAGCGATTCCTGCCGAGCTGCTTGCGCAGTTCGGCAGCGGTCCAATGACAGCCGAATCCGTCGATGTTGGCGACACGATGCAGCGCACCCGACGGTCGTGCTGGGCGGGCAGCCTGCTGGCGCAGCCGAAGTTGCCCAAACGCCGGCTTTTAAGCGCGTTCCTTAGCGGATCATGCTTCCGAGGTAACCGAATTCCGCAAGGAAACGCTCCCGCTCAACATGCTGGCGCGCTTGTTCAACGCCTATGTCGTAGTTGAGTTGTTTCATAATCTTCAATTCGTTATCCATCAGCTTTTCTTTCGGGATCTCAGTGATGAATTCCCACATGCTTCCTTTATACGAATCCTCATTGAGGGATTTGTGCGCGAGCATGAGGCATGCTGCGATCAATTCCTTGCGTGGCATTTCTTGCCACGCCGCTCTGGGCAGTCGCTCCATATAGGTTTTCGCCACGAGCACATGCGTCTGGGAAATCATCGCACTTCCGATCACGGACTTGAAAAACGCCCGCAACTCCGTTGCTTCAGAGGGTTTCAAGGGCGCTGCGATGAGAACGGGAGCACCCTTTGCTTCGCATATGCGCTCGCTGACAGTGATCAGCAGATCGGCTTGCCCAGCTATGCGCGAATTGCGCTCATTCATCAGGTCGTTGCAATCATGCGCAGCGGCCGCGCTATGTTGAGCGGGCGGTACCTGTCGCTGAATCGATGCAACCGGAGCGTGATTCGATTTCCCATGACGAACGGCTGACGTGGGAGGCCGACGATCTTTCCGATTTTGATTTTCCGCGTTGGTCGACACAGATCGTGCCTTGAAAGGCAGAAGCCCATGATAGAAGCGCTGCTCGAGTGAAGGCTTCGGCATGCGAGCGCCGCGCTCATCCCTGGGAGCCGAAAACGGGACGTGCCCAACGATCTCATAAGAAGTACCGGGTATTTTCATTTTCGCTTCCAGGTTGGCGCTGCCTTGCGGCCCAGTTGTTGATGAAGTCTCGGATTGGCAATACCCGGAACTCAGAAGGAGCATCATCGGCACTATAGGAACAGTTTTCGCAGAACGGCCCTAGCGCACGAACTCCGCTACAGATTGCCGAATCGCTCGCTGTCTCTTAGGGCCGAACCTGTCGGGCCGGTCGTCGGCCGTTCCGAGCGCGAGCAGCCGCTCCAGTGCGGTTGCTGCGACAGGCGAGGCGCTGTTCGCGGGCGAAGAGATGGAGCATTGCTATGCGACCTACGACGTCGGCCGCTTCTTCGACGATCACGATAGCGTTTGGCAGCGGTGCGATTTCCAGCGCTTTGGCCTGCACCGCAGGCGGCGACGCTATCCTTCGCGTCGATCCGGCGCAGGAGCCACCGCGCATCTCGCTCGTCGTGATCTGCGCTTTCGTTCGCAAACAAGCCCAATTATTCGCGTTTTTCAACCGCGCAGGCGAAGCCGCAGGCAAAGTCATATCCGCTGCCGCGAGGTGGCGATTGCTGTAATTCCTTTGACGTGAATGCGTACTGGACGCGGGTTCGATTCCCGCCGCCTCCACCCGTTGACGTTTCGAGCAAGCGTCATCCGGTGGGGGCGACCAGGTTTCGACAGGGCGAGATAGCGAAGAAGGCAGCAGGAAAGGTGACCGACCTAATCGGCACACATCCGTAACTGCAAACCAAAGCAGCTACCTCGAAGCGGCCTAACTCCCGCTTCCGAGTTGCCGCCCCTCCATACACGTGGAGCTTGGGAACAGAAAGGGCGGCCCCTATCGTTGTTGCGGTGTAATCGGGCGCTTTCAATGGCAGCGTCGCCGGATCAGCGTAACCGGCGCTTCAGCGTGACAGCATCGTATTAATCCTCCAAGCGGAGGATCGATTTGACGACGATGGGCGTATTCGGCCCACGCTGACACGATCGAAGCCATCGCATTTTCGCCGGACTGACTCTCGAAGAGCACGCTCATCACGACGGCCACGACGCTTGAAGACGACCTCGGCATCACCGGCATGGAGGGTGAAATGTTCATGGAAGCCTTCTTTGCGCACTTCAAGGTCGACGAAGGCGATTTCGCGTCCGGGCGCTACTTCATGGACGAGGGGTCCGGCGTTCTGCTCATGCTCGTCACAGCCCTGTCGCCAAAGCGGCGAAAAGCGCTCGATCGCATTCCTATCACGGTCGGCATGCTCGTCGCAGCTGCCGGGCTTGGCAAATGGAATGCCGCGAAGGTCGAGAACAGTCGGTTTTGACGAACCGTCGGGACAGCGATGGGCGGTTACGATATTGGATGATTCAGCTAAACGCGGCGGTGGTGCCAACTTACGCTACGCGACGGGATCACCGTCCGCGGCGATGACTCCACGGAGCACATCGATTGCAGCTCGCCCGGCGACTTC
>JBQCDS010000409.1:0-26419 GCA_051961035.1 Trinickia sp.
ATCATCGGCATGCAACGCCTAACACTGCCGCTCGACCAAGCCATGCGTCAGCGCCGCAATCAGCACGCAATCGGGCTTCTTCCACTTCGTGTCCGGTATCGGCAGCGTGCCGCCTCGAACCCGGTCAATCGGGGCGTCCGAAAGCGTTACAATTGCCATTTTTCGAGTGCAAACAAGGACAAAGCTATGGGCCGCGCGCCCAGATTCGTCCGTTGGCCTCGCCCCCGAATTCACGCTGCGGATGTTCCGTTCCGGTCTCGGCACCCGGTGCAAGCCATGCAGAACGTCCGCAACAGATCGATCTAAAAAGGTTTCACATGAGCCTCAAATGCGGCATCGTCGGCTTGCCCAACGTCGGCAAGTCCACCCTGTTCAACGCCTTGACCAAAGCGGGCATCGCCGCTGAAAACTATCCGTTCTGCACGATCGAGCCGAACGTCGGCGTCGTTGAAGTGCCCGACGCGCGGCTCAAGGCCCTTGCCGAAATCGTCAAGCCTGAGCGGATCGTGCCGGCCGTCGTCGAATTCGTCGATATCGCCGGTCTTGTCGCGGGCGCAAGCAAGGGCGAAGGGCTCGGCAATCAGTTCCTCGCGAACATCCGCGAAACGGATGCGATTACGCACGTCGTGCGCTGCTTCGAAGATGAAAACGTCATCCACGTCGCCGGCAAGGTCGATCCGCTGTCGGACATCGAAGTCATCAACACCGAACTCGCGCTCGCCGATTTGGGCACCGTCGAAAAATCGCTCACGCGCTACGCGAAGGCCGCGAAGTCGGGCAACGACAAGGAAGCCGTCAAGCTCGCCGCCGTGCTCGAAAAAGCCCGCGCGCAGCTCGACGCCGCCAAGCCGATCCGCGCCCTCGATCTGACGGACGAAGAAGCGGCACTGCTCAAGCCGTTCTGCCTCATCACCGCCAAGCCGACGATGTACGTGGCCAACGTGAAGGAAGATGGGTTCGAAAACAATCCGCATCTCGATGCAGTACGTCAGTACGCGGAAGCCGAGAAGTCGCCCGTCGTCGCCGTGTGCGCAGCGATCGAAGCGGAAATCGCCGATCTGGCCGACGAAGACAAGGAAGTGTTCCTGGCGGATATGGGCATGGACGAACCGGGCCTGAACCGCGTGATCCGCGCGGGTTTCAAGCTACTCGGCTTGCAGACGTATTTCACGGCCGGCGTGAAAGAAGTGCGCGCGTGGACGATCCATATCGGCGACACGGCACCGCAAGCGGCCGGCGTGATCCACACCGATTTCGAGCGCGGCTTCATCCGTGCGCAGACGATTTCGTTCGACGATTATGTGGCTTACAAGGGCGAGCAAGGTTCGAAGGAGGCCGGCAAGATGCGGGCCGAAGGAAAGGAATACGTCGTGCATGACGGCGACGTGCTGAACTTCCTGTTCAACGTTTAAGACGAACGGATAAGCGAGGCGGCGAGCGGGCGCGCGTGAAACTGCCGCGCCGCAGCCGGCCCTGGATGTCAGGGCCTCGAATGGCCGCCGGTCTCCCCGCTCGGCGCAGAGCGTTGGCTATCGCTGGACGAAGCGCTGGACGAAGCGCCGGAAGATTTGCGGCGGCCCATCGCGGATAGCTTTTTCGTCATTTTCTTGGTGGCCGCGGTTGCGCATATTGCCTGTGCCGTTGGCCGCATGGAACCGCCATCCCACGCCCTTTCAGCCGATTTCTCGCACGAAGCGTCGCGCGCCTTCTTCCATTTCTTGATACGCGCATCGAGCGCCGCTTTCCGCTCCGGGTGTGCGCGCTCGCGCTGTTCGACGATCTGCTGCAGTTCGCGCTCAGCGACGATCTGGTCGCGCCAAGCGCAAAAATTCATGCTGGTCTGGTTGGCATCGCAGTTGGCCAGCAACGCATTGACGTCGCTGGCGGGCAACCCGCTGCGCGCCGAAAGTTCGTCGGCGGGCGTCTGGCCGGCGAACGCGCTAACCGACGCAAGCATGAGCCACACAAGAACGAGCCTTTTCATTGATCACCGCCTACCGCGCGAAACCGCGCCGATTCGACCGCCGGCGCTGACCGGTCCGTCGGAGCGCATGGGGTTGAGACGACGACCGCAATTCGCACGCCTAGCCACACGCCTAGGCGTGCGCATTGACAGGACAAATCCCCACCGCCCTCAACTCGCGCCCTGCGGCCGCCCAGCGCTCGATGGCGGTCACAGCGGTGTGCAATCCGTCTTCTTCCCGCATCGCGGCAGCCAGTGCCTCGGCGCGTGCTCGAGTCGCATCTTGCAACGCAAACTCGATCGCACGCGAGAACTCAGCCTTCCGGGGCGCGCGGCCGTCAACCGCGGGTGCCGCGACGCCAAGCCGACGAAGCCGATCCGCCCAAAAGAACTGATCGCCCGCGAACGGCACGACCACCGACGGCTTACCCGCACGCGTCGCGGAGTGCGATGTCCCGGCGCCGCCGTGATGCATCACTAGCGACACGCGCGGAAACAGCCAAGCGTGCGGCGTATCGCCGATGACGAAAAAATTCGACGGCAGCGCTGCCGTGTCGATCCCGCTCCAACCCGGATAGAACAACGCACGCAGCCCGCCGATCGCCTCGGTCACCGCCTGCATCAACCGCTCGCGATCGAACCCAGCCATGCTGCCAAAGCCGACGTAAATCGGTGGCTCGCCGGCCTCGAGAAACGCCTGCAACTTCGCGAGCGGCGTCCAATCCGCGTCGAGCCCTTTCGGCCCTCCGAGGCCGGCCGAAGGCGCCCATTGCCCGCACACGAGCGCTTGCTCGGGCCAATCGGCCGGCTGTGGCAGCAACGTGCGCGACACGCCGTACAACATGGGATGATCCGTCCAATTGCGGCGGCGCGGCGCCAACGAACACACCTCGACGCGCGCGGCATTGGTCGGCCGGCGAAACGCCCGCCAGATCATGTTGTTGACGAACGTGTGGCTCGCGCGATTCAAATACTGCGGCACAACGCCAGGCCGCAGGAACGGCGAAGCGAACGCGCGCGTGGGCGTGATCGGTATCATCGACGCGCCGATCGCAGGAATACGCAACTGCTCGGCAACCGATAACCCAACAAACGACGCCAAGGCCGACACGATGAGCGCATCGCTCCCCTCGGCCGCTGCGCTGACCTCACGCATCCAAGCGGCCGTGTTTGCGTTGGCGATGGCGGCAAGCGCTTTTGCCGTCGCTTGCACCCCGTGACGTTGGCCGACGATCGCGCCAAGCGCTTCGTCCGGCGCCAACGCTTGGCGGATGTCACCGGAAAGCGCCGCGCACGGCACGCCTAGCGCATGAGCCGCGTGCAGCGTCGCGGCGTCCGCGAGCAAGCTCGCCTCGTGCCCTGCGTCGATCAGCGCACGACAAAGCGCAGCTAATGGCCGCGTATCGCCTTCTGTCCCATACGTCGCTACGGTAAATTTCATGCTTCGCCGTCGGCCCGCTTGTCGCCGGCCGCTCCGTTGAAGATAAAGAATACGACGTATATTAATGCACAACGTGCATTCTTTCAGAGAACAACACGCATGACAACTGTCGAGGAACCGGGACGCCGCGAGCGTAAGCGCTTGCAGATGGTCGCTCATCTGGTGGGCGTGGCCGGACGCCTGTTCGAGACGCAGCCGTACGGCAGTGTCACGATGGAGCAGATCGCGCTCGAGGCCGATGTGGCCAAACGCACGCTCTACAATCATTTTCCGACGAAGGAGGCGTTGCTCGCACATTGGCTCGAAGCGGAGCTGAAGCGGGACCTGGACCGGCTCGCCCCCGAACTGCAACGCAGACGCGGCTTTGTCGCGCGGGTATCGGCGGAGCTCGACGCGTCGGCCGACTGGTGCGCAAGACATCCGGCTCACCTTTCCGCCTATCTGCGCCATCGCTTTCTATCGATGGGCGATGCGCCGCCGCAGGTTACGCCGCAAGCCGCCGATCCCGATCGAGGCGACATCGCCCGGCTTTGGTACGCGCTCATCGCGCAAGCGCAAGCCGACCGCGAAGTGACGGACCGCTTCTCGGCGAAGCAGCTCACAACGTGGTTCCACCATCTGTACCTGGGGACGCTGATGCGTTGGCTCATGGAACCGACGATCGCGCTGCGCGAGGAGTTCACCCAGATGGTGGCGCTGTTCATGGACGGCGCCGCGCATTCCACCGCGGCCCCAAAGCGATCGCGCCGCCATAACGCGCCTTGAACAGCCGCGGGGTACGCGAGCACGCGCCGCGCAAACGAGAGTCTATCGACGAGGCAATCGATCCGGCGCATTGCTCCAGCGGCGATGCGACGAAACGTCACCGTACCCTATTCGCCGCAAAGAAGAAGTTTCTTATTCAAGCGCAGCTAAGCCGCCTTTAGCCTGGGCTGTAGGTTGCCGTCCCCTATCGAGGGCGAAACCTATCTTCAGAGAAACTTTTGTCGGAGTGACGAATATGAGCAACGCACCACATATCAAGTTCTCGTGGCCTGTGAAGTCCATTGTTGTGATGTTGGAGGCCATCGGAATAGACGGGCTGGGGCCGCTCGACGAAAGCCAATCGCTCACTCGCTGGCCGCAAGGTGAGCAATGGGCCGATTACGTGGATCGTCTTGCGGCTGCTAACGGTTATTTGCTGTGCGCGCCGGAGCGGGACGCGATCGATTCGGTGCTGACGCGCGCGGAACATGCGTTCAATCAGTTGCTCGCGGCCGTCTCCCCCGCCGACGAGACCGATCGCGCTTCGGCGGAACGTACGCTGCGCGAGGCGCTCGAAAGCGCGCAGGCGCAAATATGCCGGCACCGGGAGTACCCACATGCCATCTATCCGTACTTCGCACGCTGGTTCACGTTGCATCTCGCCGCATTGACGTCACAGCCGGGGGCGGATGATCACACGGCGCATGTGCAAGGCATCGGAGTATGGCGGGCCGGCCGCGATTACCTGGAACACGCGGGCCAATCCGCTTGCGCGCAGCGCATGAATCAGATCGGTATCGCCATCACGGGGGCACATAACGACAAGCTCTACGTGCGAGACAATCGTCTCGATAGCGCGCTCACTCACGAGGTACCCGCGCACGGCGAAGAAGAAAGCCGTTTGAACCGAGTCATGGACGCACTCCGTTACGAGGCGGCGGAGCGCTATCTTACGGAACTGTCGCTGAAGGACGGCATCGACTTACTCGAGCATGCGCGCAGCGGCGTCAGCGTATTGGCCGGTTCGTTGATCAAGCAAGACGAATTGATGGAGGCCAACGAGCCTTGGCAGCGGGCGCAAACCGTACTGCACGACGAGATCGACCGCAGCCGAACCGCCTGCGGCGAATGGTACGAACGTCTCGTCACCGTCTCCTTGCCTACTGTGCAAGCGCAGATCTCGGGCGAAGCAAAGATTCGAACCAGGCGGGCCGCCATCGAGGGCTATGACGTTTTTTCGACGATGGCCACCGGCTTGGTCGGCATGGTGCCTGTCGTCGGGAGTGTGCTCAAACCCGCTACCGGGCTTTTGCTCAAATGGCTCGACGGGCGCCCCGATCCGTGGGTCGAATTCGAAGAAAAGATGAAGGGTTTGATCAAAACGAATCTCGATGCGGAGAACGCCCGTTACATCCGAAATTCGCTGAATGGCTTCGACTATGAACTAGACCTGCTCTTCAAGGAATACGATTCGAGCTTCCAGGCAGGCAGGTTGCCGAACGAGCTCGCGGAGTTTCGCCGAAGGATCGGCGCCATGTCCGAGCGGCTCTCCGTTTTCACGCCTCACATCCTCAACCCTCGTAACTTCCACGCCACGGTGCCCTACTTCGAGCACTTTTTCCTGCTCAGCGTGGCCATCAACCTCACGGGGGAAAAGATCAACGTCAAGACGTATGACTTCGCCGGGCGGCGACGCAAGCTTTATCAAATGACCGAAACGTATCTCGAGTATGCGATCAACGCCGCGTCGGACGAGCGCCGCAGCGACATCGGCTTCAAGAACTTCGACAAGGGCTGCAACCGCCGAATCGGCGATTCAATTTATGACTATCGACTCGAAAACAAGTTGTCGGACTCGGTTCAGGGGTTTCATGCCGATGTCCGAAACCGCTTGCGCGCCGCTGTGCAATCCGCCGCCGGATTGGTGGGCGCCTCCCAATTGTTGCGGATGCCAACCATGAACGCGTATGCGATTGTCAAAAACGATAAGGCAGCCGGCTTCGACGCGGGACGGCTCGAAAGCGTCTATCAGCGAACGATGCGCAACCTGCACAACCAACTGAAGCGAGATTGGGCGACGCTCGAGGACCCGCCTCACTACAATCACAAGCCCTACCTGCATCAGGACATCAGCATGATCGAAAGCAGGCCCTCGTATGACTACGACGATTTCGCCATCATCCCGCCCGATAACACGCTTCGCATTCGCAATGCGCGGCCCGAGGACAGCAAGCGGATCTAGCATCCCATAGCGTCCTAAACCGATCGAACGCTGGTGCAGCCGTACCTCACGCGGCTGCGTCGCGTCTCGTCTCAGTCGATATGCCGGTGGGTCGGAAAACGGCTTACCGGCACGCTGCCTTTCTTAAAGCCGTTGGATGCCTTGGGTATTCCAGTCCTTGGAATCCTTTCGGTCCTTCTAAGCCATTCGCCGGCGTGCGTGCATCGGCACCGAGGCGCAGCCCCCACCTCCTAGCCGATTGTTAAAATAGCGTTTTACTTGCTTTGCGCGTGACCTCGGTTTACCCCACGCCACCACCTCAAACGAGGCCGGTGCCCACGTTCGCTCACTCACATCTATGGCCCAATACGTCTTCACCATGAACCGGGGCGGCAAAATCGTGCCGCCCAAGCGTCAGATCCTGAAGGATATTTCGCTGTCCTTCTTCCCCGGTGCAAAGATCGGCGTGCTCGGCCTGAACGGCTCGGGCAAGTCGACGCTCATTCGCATCATGGCCGGCGTCGATCGCGACATCGAAGGCGAAGCGACGCCCATGCCGAACCTGAACATCGGCTACTTGCCGCAAGAGCCGCAGCTCGACCCGGAAAAAACCGTGCGCGAGGCTGTGGAGGACGGGCTCGGCGATGTCTTCCAAGCGCAAAAGAAACTCGATGAAATCTATGCGGCCTACGCCGAGCCCGATGCCGACTTCGACGCGCTCGCGGCCGAACAGGCGAAATACGAGGCGATCCTCGCGGCCAGCGACGGCGGCAGTCCCGAACAGCAGCTCGAAGTCGCCGCCGATGCACTGCGCTTGCCGGCGTGGGATGCGAAGGTCGCGCATTTGTCGGGCGGCGAAAAGCGCCGCGTCGCGCTGTGCAAGTTGCTGCTGGAAAAGCCGGACATGCTGCTGCTCGACGAACCGACGAACCACCTCGACGCCGAATCGGTCGAATGGCTCGAGCAGTTTCTCACGCGCTTTCCAGGCACCGTCGTGGCCGTCACGCACGATCGCTACTTCCTCGATAACGCGGCCGAGTGGATTCTCGAACTGGATCGCGGTCACGGCATTCCTTGGAAGGGCAACTACAGCAGTTGGCTCGATCAAAAGGAAGATCGCCTGAAACAGGAAGAAGCCTCCGAATCGGCGCGCCAAAAAGCGATCAAGAAAGAATTGGAGTGGGTCCGCCAAAACCCGAAGGGACGCCAGGCGAAATCGAAAGCGCGTATCGCCCGCTTCGAAGAACTGTCGAGCCAGGATTACCAAAAGCGCAACGAAACGCAGGAGATTTTCATTCCGGTCGGGGATCGGCTCGGCAATGAAGTCATCGAATTCAAGAACGTCAGCAAGGCCTACGGCGATCGCCTGCTCATCGATAACCTGAGCTTCAAGGTGCCGGCCGGTGCCATCGTCGGCATCATCGGCCCGAACGGCGCCGGTAAATCGACGCTGTTCCGCATGTTGACCGGCCGCGAAACGCCCGATTCGGGCGAGATCGTGATGGGGCCGACGGTCAAGCTGGCCTACGTCGACCAAAGCCGCGACGCGCTCGACGGCAGCAAAACGGTGTTCGAGGAAATCTCGGGCGGCGCGGACGTCCTGACGGTCGGCAAGTACGAGACGCCGTCGCGTGCCTACATCGGGCGCTTCAATTTCAAAGGCTCGGATCAGCAGAAGAACGTCGGCAATCTCTCGGGCGGCGAACGCGGGCGCTTGCATCTGGCGAAGACGCTGATCGCCGGCGGCAACGTGCTGCTACTCGACGAGCCGTCGAACGATCTCGATGTCGAAACGCTGCGCGCGCTCGAAGACGCACTGCTCGAGTTCGCCGGCTCGGTGATGGTCATCTCGCACGACCGGTGGTTCCTCGACCGTATCGCCACGCACATCCTGGCATTCGAAGGCGATTCGCAAGCGGTGTTCTTCGACGGCAACTATCAGGAGTACGAGGCCGACAAGCGTAAGCGGCTTGGCGAGGAAGGCGCGAAACCGAAGCGCCTGCGCTATAAGCCGATCACGCGCTGATCGGCGTCACCTTCGGCCGCGGGCACTCGGGGCCCGCCAGTTGCAGCGTCGATCGCCGATCGGCGATCGGCCGTCAAGCCCCGAAGCGAAGGCCCAATGCGCGCAGCCTCGCTTCGGTGGCGGCGGCGCTCGTGTGGTGAATGCCGTGCCAGCCCGCGAGAACGGCCGCGTGGGCATTCATCGGGTTGTCGTCGATGAAGACGATTTCGGCAGGCGCGATGCCGGGCACATGGCGTTCGATGCGGGAGAAAGTCTCCGCATAGATGCGCGGGTCGGGCTTCACGAGTTTCACGCGGCCCGACACGACGATGTCGCGAAAGCGGCGCAAGACGCCGAAATTTTCCCAGGCGTACGGGAACGTCTCGTCCGACCAATTCGTGAGGCCGAATAGCGGCACATCGGCGCGTTCCAATTTATCGACGAGCGCGACACCGTCGGCAAACACCCCGCCGATCATTTCTTCCCACCGGCCATAAAACGCGCGAATGCGCTCGGCTTCATGCGGAAAGCGGGCCACGAGTTCATCGGTGCCCACGGCGATCGATTGTCCGCCGTCTTGCCGCACCACCCAATCCATCGTGCAGACTTCCGTCAGGAAGCGGCGACGCTCGCGCGCGTCGGGAATCAGCTTGCGATAAAGATAGTCGGGGTTCCAATCGATGAGCACCCCGCCGAAATCGAAGACGACGACCTTCGGTTTCATGCGCGTTCCTTGATTCGTTTTGAAGTGTTCCGACGATGCGTTCAGATTGGCTGCGTGCGCGTGTCGAGCCAGGCTTTCGCGGCGCCTTCGACGAGCGGCGACACACGCGTGCGCACCATCTCGTGATATGCGTTCAGCCATGCACGCTCGTCCTCGCGCAGCAGCGACGCCACGACGCAACGCGTATCGATCGGGCACAACGTCAAGGTTTCGAAGGCGAGAAATTCGCCGAACTGCGTCTCGCCGTCGGCACGACTCAGCACCAGATTCTCGATGCGTACCCCCCATTGGCCGGGCCGATACACGCCGGGCTCGACCGACGTGATCATGCCAGCTTCCATCGCCGTATGCGGTTCGGGCTGCGCAAAGTGGGAAATCACTTGCGGCCCTTCGTGCACGTTCAGGAAATAGCCGACGCCGTGGCCCGTGCCGTGACCGTAGTCGATACCGGCTTCCCAGATGGGTGCGCGCGCGATCGCATCGAGCATCGGGCTGCGAATGCCGCGCGGAAAGCGAGCCCGCGACAACGCGATCATCCCTTTCAACACGAACGTGAAGTCGCGCTTTTGCGCCTCGCTGACCGTGCCGATGGGCACGACGCGTGTGATATCGGTCGTGCCCGTCACGTATTGGCCGCCCGAATCGATGAGCAGCAATCCGTCACCTTCGATCGTCGCGTGAGCGGCCTGCGTCGCGCGATAGTGCGGCATCGCGCCGTTCCCGTTGAAGCCGGCGATCGTCGCGAAGCTCGGCGAAATAAAGCCGGGGCGGCGCGCGCGCTCGGCGGTCAGCCGCTCGTCGATCGTCAGTTCGGTAATCGGCTCGCGGCCCAGCGCACCTTCAAACCAGGCGAAGAACTCGGCGAGCGCCGCGCCGTCTTGCTCCATCGTCCTGCGCACCCGTTCCGCTTGCTCGGACGTCTTGCGCGATTTGGCAAACGTCGACGGGTTCACCGCCTCGACAATGCGCACCGCGGCGGGCACGGCCTCGCGCAACCCGAGGGTCATGCGGCGAGGGTCGATCAGCAGAGTCGCGCCGTGTGGCAGCGCCGCCAGCGCCGCGCGGGCTTGCTCGTACGGCACCACTTTCACGCCGTCGCGCAAGAGCGCTTCGCTGATCGCGGGCGTCACCTTGTTCACGCCGACGAAAAGTTGCGCCTCGTCCAGGCCGACGAGCATGTGCGCAACGAACACGGGATTGAAGTTGACGTCGGCACCGCGCAGGTTCGTGAGCCAAGCGATGTCGTCAAGCGTCGAGATGAAATGCCAGTGCGCCCCAGATTCGCGCATCGCCGCGCGCACGAGCGCAAGCTTGTCCGATCGTGCGACGCAGGCATCCACAAGCGCGTGTTCAAACACCGGATCGGCAGGCAACGCGGGACGGTCGGTCCACACTGCATCCAACAGATCGATTTCGGTGACAAGTGCGATCCCGCGCGCGCGAAGTGCTTCGTCGAGCGTACGCGCGGCGGCCATGCCGATCACGGCCCCGTCCACCCCGACGCGTTCGCCGGCGGCAACGCAGTTAGTCAGCCAGTCGGCATACGCTTGCCCCTGCGGGCCGCCCGTCATTTTCACGAGCTCGATGCCCGATCCGGCCAGTTGCGCCTGCGCCTGAACCCAATAGCGGCTGTCCGCCCAGACACCGGCGAAATTGGCCGTGACGACGAGCGTGCCGGCCGAGCCGGTGAAGCCGGACAGCCATTGGCGCGCTTGCCAGCGCTGCGGCAGGTACTCGGACAAGTGCGGGTCGGATGACGGTATGACGTAGGCGGCTAGCCCTGCACTTGCCATCGCTTCGCGCAGGCGGGCCAGGCGCGCGGCGATCGGAGCATCCGATCCGGCTGCCGGGGCATGAGGGGAAATACGATCGTTCATGAAGAACACCTGTTATTCATCGGCGCGGCGCAAGGCCAACCGCCACGGCGACGGCAACCAGCGCAACGCCCGTGCAGACGGGCCATTGAAGCGTTTGACCGTCGTGGAATAGACCCGAGACGTCACCCGCCATTTTGGCGACAGCGGCGGCGGCCACACCAGCTATCAAGGCAGTGAGCAAGCCCGCACGGCTCGAGCGGCGCAGCGGATGAAGCCACCAGCCCGCCAGCGCGACGGCGAGCCCGAGTACGACGATGCCAGGCCAGCCCATCAGCGCCCGCCCGGGCGGTACGTTGCTCCGCCGATGGGCGCGAGGCCGCAAGGAAATCCGCCAAATCGCATGATGACTCTCTTATTGTCTCTATTTAAGGCGCTGCGACGGAACAGCGCACGCCGCATGGGTGCCGCCATCCACCGGGAGAAGCGCCGCCCCAGATGTGCCGCGATCTCCCGTCATTTCCCGCCAAACCTCCGCCGCACGGGCGAAGCGGGCGAGTCTAACGGCATCGCCTGCTCGAGGCAACGCTCGCACGCCGGCCGTCGCCGGTGGTTCGCATGTGCATCACGGGCTCGGCGAGTATCAGGATGGAACCGCTATAATAACCGGCTGAAATATCGGCGCCGCCCCACTGCGACGAGCGGCCAGGTCCCCAGGTATGCAACTGCTCACGATCGGAATCAATCACCATACAGCGCCCGTCGCGTTACGCGAGCGCGTGGCGTTTCCGCTCGAGCAATTAAAGCCGGCGCTCGACGCCTTCCAAGACCTCTGGCGCGCTCGGTCGTCGCTCGCCGCGCCGGAAGCCGCGATTCTATCCACCTGCAATCGCACGGAACTGTACTGCGCCACGGACGACCGGACCGCGCGCGATGCCGCGCTGCAATGGCTGTCGAGCTACCATGGCCTGGACGTGGGCGACTTAGCCCCCCACGTATATGCGTTACCGCAGTCGGAGGCCGTCCGGCACGCGTTCCGGGTCGCTTCCGGTCTCGATTCGATGGTGCTCGGTGAAACGCAAATCCTCGGGCAAATGAAGAATGCCGTGCGTTCGGCATCGGAGGCCGGCGCGCTCGGCACCTATCTGAACCAGCTCTTTCAGCGCACGTTCGCCGTGGCGAAGGAAGTGCGCGGCAATACGGCCGTCGGTGCGCAGTCGGTTTCCATGGCCGCCGCCGCCGTGCGGCTCGCTCAACGCATCTTCGACAAAATCTCGAGCCAGCGGGTGCTGTTCATCGGCGCCGGCGAGATGATCGAACTGTGCGCGACGCACTTCTCGGCGCAAGCGCCGCGCGAACTCGTCATCGCCAACCGAACCATCGAGCGCGGGGCGAAGCTCGCGGAGCGCTTGGGCGGCCATGCGATGCCGCTGGCCGATCTACCCGCACGCATGCACGAATTCGACATCATCGTCTCGTGTACTGCGTCGACGCTGCCGATCATCGGCCTCGGTGCCGTCGAGCGCGCGGTCAAGGCACGCCGTCGCCGCCCGATTTTCATGGTCGATCTGGCCGTGCCACGCGACATCGAGCCCGAAGTGGCCGAACTGCAAGACGTCTTCTTGTACACGGTCGACGATCTGGGGGCAATCGTGCGGGAGGGCAACGCCTCGCGCCAAGCCGCCGTGGCGCAGGCCGAAGCGATCATCGAAACGCGCGTGCAAAGCTTCATGCAGTGGCTCGACGCGCGCAGCGTCGTGCCCGTGATCCGTCACATGCACACCCAGGCAGACCTCCTACGGCGCACCGAACTCGAGCGGGCGATGAAGATGCTCTCGCGCGGCGACGATCCGGCCGCCGTTCTCGAAGCGCTCTCGCAATCGCTGACCAACAAGCTGATCCACGGCCCCACCCACGCGCTGAACCGGGCGAGCAGCGACGAACGCTCCACGCTCGTGGAATTGCTCGGCGGTTTTTACGGCCACGCCAAGCGCTCCGATTCGTCCGAGCATTAGCGGCGCTCGCCCGCGTCAGGCGCGCCGGCCGGGCGCCCTTCCGATCGATCTATCCACATTCTCTTTCCGGGAGCCTCGCTCCGCACATGAAAACGAGCATGCAACTGAAGCTCGACCAGCTCACGACGCGGCTGGCCGAACTGAACGACCTCCTGATTCGCGCCGACGTGACGGCCAATCTCGACCAGTACCGCAAGCTCACGCGCGAGCACGCGGAAATCGGCCCCGTGGTCGAGCACTACGCGCTATGGCGCCAGGCCCGCACGGATGCGGCAACGGCTCAGGAACTGCTCTCCGACGCATCGATGCGCGAGTTCGCGGAAGAGGAAGTGCGTGCTTCCCGGGACAAAATGGCGCAGCTCGAGGACGATCTGCGCAAAATGCTGCTGCCGAAGGATCCGAACGACGAGCGCAACATCTTCCTCGAAATCCGTGCCGGAACGGGCGGGGATGAATCGGCGCTGTTCGCGGGCGATTTGCTGCGCATGTATTTGCGCTTCGCCGAGCGCCAGCGCTGGCAGGTGGAAATGATGTCGGAGAGCGCATCGGATCTGGGCGGCTACAAGGAAGTGATCGTGCGGGTTGCGGGCCAGGGCGCGTACTCCCGGCTGAAGTTCGAATCGGGCGGGCATCGCGTTCAGCGCGTGCCGGCCACGGAGACGCAGGGCCGCATTCACACATCCGCCTGTACGGTGGCGGTGATGCCCGAAGCCGACGAGATCGGCGAAGTCGAGATCAACCCGGCCGACTTGCGGATCGACACGTTTCGCGCGTCGGGCGCCGGCGGCCAGCACATCAACAAGACCGATTCGGCCGTGCGCGTGACGCACTTGCCGACGGGCATCGTCGTCGAATGCCAGGACGATCGTTCGCAGCACAAGAACAAGGACCGGGCGCTGAAGGTACTCGCCGCGCGCATCAAGGACAAGCAGTACCAGGAGCAGCACGCGAAGGAAGCGGCCACGCGCAAAAGTTTGGTCGGCTCGGGAGACCGCTCCGAACGCATCCGCACCTATAACTTCCCGCAAGGTCGACTGACCGATCACCGGATCAATCTCACGCTTTACAAGCTCGATGCGATCATGGATGGCGACCTCGACGATCTGATCGCGGCGCTCGTCAGCGAACATCAAGCGGAGCTGCTCGCCTCGCTCGGCGAGGCCGATTAACGCGCCGCCCTTGGCATTGCGATCCTTGCGCCTGAACTCATGACGTCCGGCTCCGCGTTACCGCCCACCACGCCCGCCACGGCCGCCACCGTGAGCGCCTTGCTGCGCGCTTCGCCGCTGCCGGCAATCGAAGCACGCGTGCTGCTCGCGCACGCGCTAGGCTGGCGGCGCACCGAGCTCATTACACGCGGCGAAGAGCCGCTGGCTGCCGAGGCGCTGGCCGCTTTTCGCTCGCTGGAAACGAAGCGCATTGCAGGCGTGCCAATTGCGCAGATCGTGGGTACGCGCGAGTTCTATGGCCTTCCCTTCGAAGTGACGTCCGATGTACTGATCCCGCGGCCCGAGACAGAGCTGCTCGTCGAGACGGCGCTCGCCGAGATGGCTGGCATCGCGCGCCCGCGTGTGCTCGATCTTGGCACGGGCAGCGGGGCGATTGCCGTGGCGATCGCCCACGCGCGGCCCGACGCTCGCATAACGGGCGTCGATCGTTCGCCCGCCGCGCTGGCCGTCGCGGCTCGCAACGCCGCCACATTGCTCGATCCGACGCGCCCCGGCGGCGCGTTGACATGGCTGCAAGGCGATTGGTATGACGCCCTCGCCGGTTCGGCCGATGCGAAGCTCGAGTTCGACGCGATCGTCAGCAACCCGCCTTATATAGCCGCGGGCGATCCGCATCTCGACGAAGGCGATCTGCGTTTCGAACCCCGCGGCGCGCTAACGGACGAATCGGACGGACTGACGGCAATCCGCGCCATTGTGCTGGGAGCGGGCGCATTTCTGGGTAAGGGCGCGCCTTTATGGATCGAACACGGCTACGATCAAGCCGTAGCGGTTCGCGCCCTATTGATCGCCGCCGGCTTGACGAACGTCCGGTCGCTCAAGGATCTGGCCGGGATCGAGCGGACGACCGGCGGCACGCGCGTCTGACGATGGGGCTACGCTCCAGCAAGGGAGCGGACGGCGTTCCCAACTGTCCGATGAACACGTAACATGGATCGATGCATCGTCGGCACTGATATGATTTACCTTCCCCTGTGCGCGAGATCAAGACTCGACGCAAACGCATCTCAATCGAATTTCAAGCGGAGCCCACGGTGAAGCGTCCCCTGCCGCAGATCAGCGAACATTCGATCGTTCGCGGTACCGAGCTCCGTCCGGACGAGCCGTCCGACGTGACGCAAAGCAAGCTTGCACGGATCGCGCTCAACGAGTTGACGACGTTCGTCGCGCTGCTCAGCCCGGGCGGAACGGTGCTCGAATGCAACCGCGACCACATAGCCACGCTGTTGCAGCCGCAAGCGGCACGGATCGGCCAGCCGCTCACGGACGCATTGCCAAATGCCGCCGAGCAACCCGGCCTGCCAGAAAGCGTGTCGCGAGCGATCGCGCGCGCAGCCGATGGCGAAACTGTCCGCTTGGATCTCGCCGTGCAGCCGGCCGCGGCCGGCAGGCCCGCTGTCGTGCTGGATGCGACGCTGCGCCCCGTGCGCGACGACGCCGGCGAGGTCGCGTTCGTGCTGTTCGAAGCGCGAGAAGCCACGCAGCAACGCGACAACGAAGCCGCCCTGCGCGCAAGCCGTGAGGACGTGCATCGTGGCCGTGAGGTATCGGCGCGGCTGGAGGAAAGCGAGCAGCGGTTTCGCCTGCTGGTGGACAGCGTTGTCGATTATGCGATCTTCATGCTCGACGCCGATGGCTACGTGACGAGCTGGAACGCGGGAGCGCAGCGGATCAAAGGCTACCGGGCCGACGAAATCATCGGGCGCCACTTCTCACGCTTTTACACCGAGGAAGACCGCCGCAACGGCATGCCGCAATTTGTGCTGTCGAGCGCCGCGCGCACCGGCAAATTCGAGGGCGAGGGCTGGCGCGTACGCAAGGACGGCTCTCGGTTTTGGGCCAACGTGCTGATCGATGCGATCGTCGGTCCCAATGGAGAAGTAATCGGCTTTGCGAAAGTCACGCGCGATTTGACGGAAAAGCGCAACGTCGAAGAGCAGTTGCGGCAATCGCAGAAGATGGAAGCCATCGGCCAGTTGACCGGCGGCATCGCGCACGATTTCAACAATCTGCTGCAAGTCGTCATCGGCAGCCTCGAAGGGCTGCAGCGGCGTGTCGGCCGCTTCGAGCACCTGCCGCAAGGCACGGATATGCAGCGGTTCGTCGACCATGCGCTGCGCGGCGCCGAGCGTGCCACCAATTTGACGAAGCGCCTGCTCGCGTTTTCGCGTCGCCAGGCGCTCGACGCCAAACCCACCGACATCGGCAAACTCGTCGGCGGCATGTCCGACTTGCTGCGTCGCACGCTCGGCGAAGCGATCTCGATCGAGGCCGTCAACGCGGCCGACCTCTGGCGCGTCGCCATCGACGCGAATCAGCTCGAAAGCGCGCTGCTAAATCTCGCCGTGAACGCGCGCGACGCGATGCCGCAAGGCGGCAAGCTCACGATCGAGACCGCCAACTGCATACTCGACGAAATGTATGTTTCGCGCTTCGAAGGCCTGGAGCCGGGACCGTACGTCATGATCGCCGTCAGTGATACCGGCGGGGGTATGAGCAAGGACGTGCTCGAGCGTGCCTTGGAGCCTTTTTTCACGACGAAGGAAGTCGGCCACGGCACGGGGCTCGGGCTCAGCCAGGTGTACGGCTTCGTCAAACAATCGGGCGGGCACGTGCGCATCTATAGCGAGCTCGACGAAGGCACGACGGTGAAGCTGTACTTGCCGCGTCTAGCGGGCGACATCGTCGACGACGAGCGAGTCGACCGTCGGCCCGTGCCGGCTAGCCGGGGCGGCGAGACGATCTTGGTGGTGGAAGACGACGAAAACGTCCGCACGGCCACGAGCGACATGCTGCGCGAGCTCGGCTACCGGGTGGTGCTGGCTCAGGATGGGGCGAGCGCATTGCGGCTCGTCGGCGAGCGCCCCGAGATCCGCCTATTGTTCACCGACGTCGGGCTGCCCGGCGGCATGAATGGGCGCCAACTCGCCGATGAAGTGCGCGCGCAACGGCCGGAACTGCCCATTTTGTTCACGACGGGCTATGCGCGCAACGCGATTGTCCATCATGGCCGGCTCGATCCCGGCATCAATCTCCTGCCCAAGCCGTTCACGTACGCAGAGCTCGCGGATAAACTCAGCCGAATGCTGGCGCACCCTCCTCCTGCACCGCAGTAGGCGCATCCGGCCAGCCGGGACGAAATCCGCTATCATTTCGCTCTAACTTTTTCCGTTTCGCGCGCGACGCGCAGACACAAGGTCAGTCATGGATACGCAACAACGCATCAAACAAATCGTCGACGAAAATGCCGTCGTCCTCTTTATGAAGGGCAACGCGCAATTTCCGATGTGCGGTTTCTCGGGCCGCGCCGTTCAAATTCTGAAGGCATGCGGTGTCGATCAGTTCAAGACGGTCAATGTGCTCGAAGACGAGGAAGTGCGTCAGGGCATCAAGGAATTTTCGAACTGGCCCACCATTCCTCAGCTGTATGTGAAGGGCGAATTCGTCGGCGGCTCGGACATCATGATGGAGATGTATCAGTCGGGCGAACTGCAGCAGTTGTTCGCAGCGGCCTAAAGTCCCGCGCGCATCTGCGCCGGCTCGCCTTGCCCGCTTTTCTTGCCGCGCCACCCATGCCTTTTTCCGCCCAGCCGCCGCGCCGGCTGATCGTCGCGATCACGGGCGCCACGGGCGCCATCTACGGCGTGCGCCTGCTCGAAAAGTTGCGCCGGATCGAGGGGCTCGAGTCGCACCTGATCGTGTCGAGCGCGGGCTGGCTCAATGTTCAGCACGAGCTTGGATTGACGAAGGACGATATCCATCCGTTGGCCGATGTCGTCCACAGCGCGCGCGATGTCGGTGCGAGCATCGCGTCGGGCTCGTTCGCAACCGACGGCATGATCGTCGCGCCCTGCTCGATGAAGACATTGGCGAGCATCGCTCACGGCCTGTCCGACAATCTGATCGCGCGCGCGGCCGATGTGACGCTCAAGGAGCGTCGGCGCCTCGTGCTGCTGGCGCGCGAAACCCCGCTGAATCTCGCCCATCTGCGCAATATGACGGCCGTCACGGAAATGGGCGGCATCGTCTTTCCTCCCCTGCCCGCGTTCTACAATCGTCCAGCATCGATCGACGACATGGTCGACGATACGGTCGCGCGAGTCCTGGATATGTTTTCGCTCGGCCCGGCGCAGGCCGCCGCTTGGGCGGGCTTGCGCGGCGAAGTGTAAGCGCCTCTGGCGCATTCGTTACGATAGCGGTACGGTCCGTTTCATGAAAGCGGGTTTATCGTTGGAGCAGGGCGGCTTATAGTTGGTCATCCTAGCCATCGATGCCCGCCGCGCTCGCGCTTGGGCGACCTCCCGCCATGTCACGCTTACCGTCGCTTTTCTTGTCTCACGGCGCACCGACGCTGCCGATCGATCCCGCGATGCCGTCGGGGCAATTCGCAACGCTCAGCGCTCGCTTGCCACGGCCGCGCGCCATTTTGATGCTCTCGGCGCACTGGGAAACGGACATGCCTGTCGCCAGCACGGCGCGCACGCCCGAGACGATTCACGACTTCCACGGCTTTCCGCGTGCGCTTTACGAGCTGCGTTACCCTGCGCCCGGTGCCCCCGATCTGGCTCGCGAGGCGGCCGCGTTGCTCGATGCCGCAGGGATCGCTACCCAAACGCAGCCTCATGGGCTCGATCATGGTGCTTGGGTGCCGTTGCTGCTGATGTATCCGCAAGCCGATGTGCCGGTGGCGCAGTTGTCGATTCAACCGCATCGGGATCCAGCGCACCACTACGCGGTCGGCCGCGCGTTGCGGCCTTTAGCCGACGAAGGCGTGCTGATCGTCGGTTCGGGCCAGATCACGCACAATCTGCGCGTGGCCGACTTCGGCGCGCAACCGGGCGACGCTGATCCGCGCGTGGCCGAGTTCACCGCGTGGTTTGAAGCGCGGCTGGCCGAACGCGATGTCGAAGCGCTGCTCGACTATCGGCGGCGCGCCCCGCACGCCGCGTTTATGCACCCGACCGACGAGCATTTGCTGCCGGTGTTCGCGTCCCTTGGCGCCGCAAGCGACGAGTACGCGCTCGAGATCCAATCGCTCGGGACGTATCAGCGGGCGTTGGCGATGACAAACTACGTGTTTGCAGGGTAAGCGCCTTGCGCCGTTTTGCCGCGCGTGGCCAGCGCTCGTCATTCTCATTGAAAACAAAGGCCCGTCTGACTATTCGTCAGACGAGCCCTTGTCCTTCGACGCTCACCCGCGAATGAGTTGCGGGCGAATGCCATGCGTTAGACGCCGACGCCTTGCAGGATATCTTCCTCAGGCTCGCGCTCGTTCAGGTAGCCCGTACGGTAACCCGTATTCACACCGCAGAAGTAGAAGCCAAGCGCAACCACCGCGACGACCAGCATGTCCCAGCCGTACGGAAGGATGTTCAGGCCGCCGAACTGCTTGCTGCCGATGACCGACAAAAGGGCCATGGTGGGCAGATACGCGATTAGCCACCAAGCCGCCTTCAAATCGGCTCCCCAGCCGCCGAAGCCGGACTTCGCTTGGTAGTAGAAGTACACCGGCAGCGCGACGACCATCAAGAGAATGATCTCGCCCGTGAGCGGCCACTTCGCCCAATAGAGCACGAGCGAGGCGCACACGAACGCGAACGGCGCAATGAAGTTCATCAGCGGCAGCTTCAGCGGACGCTCGACGTCCTTCGCCGTGCGGCGCAGCGCCATCAAGCTGACCGGGCCCGTCAGGTACGAGATGACGGTTGCGACCGAAATAACGGCGGCCAGCGAACTCCAGCCACGGAAGAAGAACATGAAGATGAACGAGACGATGAGGTTGAACCACATCGCGTTGCGCGGCACGCCGTAGAACGGGTGCACATTGCCGAACATCTTCGGCAGCGTGTTGTTGCGCTCCATCGCGTAGATCATGCGCGTCGTCGTGGCCATGTAGGTCGTGCCGGTGCCGCTCGGGCTCACGAAGGCGTCGACGTACAGCAAGATGGCGAGCCAGTTCAAGTTCAGCGCGAGGGCGAGTTCGGCGAACGGCGAAGCAAAATTGAAGTGGCTCCAGCCCTTCGCGACATCGGCCGGGTTGACCGCGCCGATATAAGCGACTTGCAGCAACACGTAGATGACGAGCGCGAGCAGGATCGAGCCGATCACCGCGAACGGAACGCTCTTCGAGGGATTGCGCGCTTCGCCGGCCAAGTTCACCGGGCTTTGGAAGCCGTTGAAGCTGAACACGATACCGCTCGTGGCCACCGCCGTGAACACGGCCGACCAGCCATAGGGCGCGAACGAGGTGGACGTGCCGAAGTTTTCGCTGTGAAAACCCGACGCGATCAAACCGAGGATCGTGAGGCCGGGAATGATGAACTTGAACACCGTGATCGTCGTGTTCGCACGGGCGAACAGCTTCACGCCCCAGTAGTTGAGCATGAAGTAGACGATCACGAGTAACGCCGACAACACCAAACCGGGTGGGGTGAGCGATCCGTTCACGAACAGATTGTGCGCCCAGTCATAAGGCCAGGTGCTCATGTATTGAATCGACGCTTCGGCCTCGATCGGGATGACCGACACGATCGCGATCCAGTTCGCCCATGCGCTGATGAAGCCGACGAGCGCGCCATGCGAATAACGGGCGTAGCGCACCATGCCGCCCGATTCGGGGAACATGGCGCCGAGTTCCGCGTACGTCAGCGCGATGGCGAGAATCACCACGGCACCGATGACCCAGGCGCACAAGGCCGCCGGCCCCGCGATTTTCGCCGCTTTCCACGCACCGAACAGCCATCCGGACCCGATGATCGAGCCCAAACCGGTGAGCATCAGCGCAAACGGCCCGATGTTCCGTTGAATAGAACTTTTCACAACCTCTCCTTGGGGAAATTCGAACGGCGCGCGGATGGGAACACGCGTCGGTTCTGCAAGAACGTGCAACCGGTGGCGCACTGCGGCGAGGGGAACCGCAACCAGGCGCAACCACACGGCGCGGCGGTAGTTTACCGGTTGCAATCACTTAATTGGTGCAAAACGATCCGTCACCGAGAAAAAAACTCGTCACGTGATGAAAGGTTCGTAATGCGTGGAAATAGACGGGCGCCCTCGCCAGGGTGCCGTTCGATGCCGCGCCCGCGAAATCTATTGACCTTCGGGCGATTTCGCCGTATAAATATCGAGCAGGATTTCAAGTGGCGAGTGTTGATTGGTCTTTCGTAGGTCGCCCCCATCAGGTACTCCGGTTGTCCTTTTACCCTTCCTTGATTTTCGTGCGCTCCCCAGGCTTCGGCCTTTTTCACCCAATTTAGGAATTTGTAATATGGAAACCGGTACCGTCAAGTGGTTCAACGACGCTAAGGGCTTTGGCTTCATCACTCCCGATGGCGGCGGCGAAGACCTCTTCGCGCACTTCTCGGAAATCCGCGTCGAAGGCTTCAAGACGCTGCAGGAAAATCAAAAAGTGTCGTTCGAAGTGAAGACGGGCCCCAAGGGCAAGCAAGCTGCGAACATCAAGCCGATCTAAGCGCTTGACCGCTGTAGAGCGCTGATTGGCTCTGCAGCGTCGATACACCGCGCGGCGCCTCGCTGCGCGAACTAAAAACCCCGCTTATCGCGGGGTTTTTGCTTTTAAGGGCATGGCCGCTGATGCGCGCTAGGCGAACAGCCGCTGGGCATGGATGCCGAGCCCCGCCGCGACGCTCGCGAGCCGGTCGCCGAACACGGGCTTCGCGTCGGGGAACGCCGCGGATAGCGCCCTCGTCAGAAAATGCAGGCCGGTCGTGCCGCCCGTGAAGTAAAGGGCGTCGACATCGCCCAGCGCCACGCCCGCCGCCCTCGCCGTCTCGCGCGCCGCGTCGGCGATACGCCGCGCCTCTTCCGTACCGGCCGCGATCAGCCCCGCTTCGTCGAATGCAATGCGCAGGTCGGCTTCGACGTCGTCCAGGTCGATCGTGGTCTCCCCTCCCGCCGCAACGCCGATTTTCGCCTCCTCCGCTCGCGCGGCAAGCGCGTGCCCGAGCCGGCGTTCGACCACGCGCATGAGCCGCTCGTGGTGCCGCACATCGCGATACAGATGCCGCATCAACGCCAGTTCGCCCACCCGCTTGCCACCGTAGATCGTATTGATCAAGTGCCACGTAGCCAGATCGAAGTAGATGCGGTTCGGCACCTCGCGGCCTTCCGGGTCCAGCGAGCGATAGCCGAGTTCGAGCAAGATCGTTTCGAGCTCCACGCGCCGATCGAAGTCGGTGCCGGCCACATGTACGCCGTGATGGGCGAGCACGTCGTCCTTGCGCTCGATCCGCCGCATCCGCTCGGGCCCGACGCGCACGAGCGAAAAGTCCGACGTACCGCCCCCAATATCGGCAACGAGGACGAGCGCCTCTTGCCGCAGGCGCGATTCGTAGTCGAACGCGGCCGCGATCGGTTCGTATTGGAAATGGATGTCTTTCAGCCCCGCCGCATGCGCCGCCGTTTCGAGCTGCTGTTGCGCGAGCCGGTCCGCTCGCGGGTCGTCGTCGACGAAAAACACGGGCCGCCCGAGCACGGCGCACTCTATCGCAACGCCCGCGCACGCTTCGGCCTGCCGTTTCAAAAAGGCAACGAAAATACCGATGACATCCGTGTACTTGATCGCACTGCCGTCGCCGAGATCCGTCGCGGTTTCCGCGAGCGGCGAACCGAGAATGCTCTTGAGCGAGCGCATCAATCGCCCGTCGTAGCCGTCGATGTATTCGGCGAGCGCGGCGCGGCCGAAGGCGCGCGTGTGCTCATCGGTATTGAAGAAGACGGCTGTCGGCAGCGTCGTATGCGCGCCCTCGACGGGCGCCAGAATCATCGTCTCGCCGCGCGGCAAGGCCACGGCGGAGTTGGACGTGCCGAAGTCGATCGCACAATAGGGCATCGCTTGCATCGCAACTCGCTTTATGCGAACAGAAGGGAGCGCTTTTTATCACGAACTACCGGGACGAGCAATCGTTGCGCCATTCCAACCGCCCGATACCGACGCGCGCGCACGACCTATGCGGCCGCGAGCGGACGGCCTGCGGTTTGCTGCCTCGCCATCTGCATCCTGCCGGAGAAATAGCGAGATGAGCCTAAAGACTGGCACGCCTTTATCCGATTCGCGCAAGAACGTCATCGCCACCGATCTGCCTTCCCGGCTGGACCGGCTGCCTTGGGGCCGCTTTCATACGTTGATCGTCGTCGCGCTCGGCATCACTTGGCTGCTCGACGGGCTGGAAGTAACGCTAGCCGGGGCCGTGGCCGGTGCGCTCAAATCGAGCCCCATCTTACATCTGACCGATGCCGATATCGGCCTGGCAGGCAGCGCCTACATTGCCGGCGCCGTGCTGGGCGCCCTTATCTTCGGCTGGCTCACCGACCGGCTCGGGCGGCGCAAGCTGTTTTTCGCGACGCTCGCGCTTTATCTCGTCGCCACCGCCGCGACGGCGCTGTCGTGGAACTTCGCGAGCTTTGCGGCGCTGCGCTTTCTGACCGGCGCCGGAATCGGCGGCGAATACGCGGCCATCAATTCGACGATCCAAGAGTTCACGCCCGCTCGCGTGCGCGGCTGGACCGACCTCGGCATCAACGGCACGTTTTGGATCGGGGCCGCGCTCGGCGCGGGGCGGCTCGCTCGTGCTGCTCGACCCGCGCGTGCTACCCGGCGATTGGGGCTGGCGCGCCTGCTTTTTCATCGGCGCGGCGCTCGCGCTCATCATCGTTTTCATGCGCATGTGGGTGCCGGAAAGCCCGCGCTGGCTGCTCACCCATGGCCGACCGACGCAGGCCACGCGCGTAGTGGAAGAGATCGAGCTGCGCTTTCGCCGCGCCGGCAGCCGCCCGTTATCGAACGAGCTGCGGACGCTGAAGTTCGCGCGGCGCGAGCACACGCCGCTCGCCGAAGTGTTCGAAGCGCTTTTTGTGACGCATCGCCGCCGCTCGCTCGTCGGGCTTTCGCTGATGACGGCGCAGGCCTTCTTCTACAACGCGATTTTCTTCACCTATGCACTGGTCTTGACCGATTTTTATCACGTGCCTGGCGGCCAGGTGGGTTGGTACCTGCTGCCGTTCGCGCTCGGCAATTTTCTCGGCCCGATCGTGTTGGGCCATGCGTTCGATGCCATCGGGCGGCGGACGATGATCGCGTTCACCTACGCGCTGTCCGGCCTTTTGTTGATCGGCAGCGGCTATCTGTTCGCGAAAGGGATGCTGACTGTCGAGGAACAGACGATCGCATGGATGGTGATTTTCTTCTTCGCCTCCGCTGCGGCGAGTTCGGCGTATTTGACCGTGAGCGAATCGTTCCCGCTCGAAATTCGCGCGCTGGCCATCGCGGTGTTCTACGCGTTCGGCACGGCGCTCGGCGGCATCGCCGGTCCCGCCTTCTTCGGCCGGCTCATCGATACGCAGCAGCGGGGCGCGGTATTCGAAGGCTATCTTGTCGGCTCGGGCTTGATGCTGGCCGCTGCGGCGATCGCGGCCGTGTGGGGCGTGGACGCGGAACGCAAAGCGCTCGAGCAGGTCGCGATGCCGCTATCGGCGCTGCACGACGAGCCGTAAGCCGCGCGGCGCTGTCCAGGGATCGGATCATGCCGCCGTGGCTGCCACGGCCGGCACGGCGCCGCGACGGTGAATGCGCAGCACGACCACCGAGGCGATCAGGCACAGGCCGCCCGAAATCATCGAGGCCACCGTGTAAGTGCCGAGACTCGAACGCAGCAAGCCCGCGCCGTAGGCCGCGAACGCCGCCCCAAGCTGGTGGCCCGCTACCACCCAGCCGAAGACGATCGGCGCGGAGTCCTTGCCGAATGCGTCGGTAGTGAGGCGCACTGTAGGTGGCACCGTCGCGATCCAGTCGAGCCCGTAGAACGCGGCGAACAGCGGCAGCCCGAAGAAATCGATGCCGAAGGCGTGCGGCAGGTAAATCAACGAAAGCCCACGCAACCCGTAGTAACAGCACAGCAGCACGCGGCTGTTGAAACGATCGGAGAGCCAGCCGGAGAGCGTCGTGCCAACCAAGTCGAATATGCCCATGGCCGCGAGCAGCGAGGCACCCTGCACTTCGCTCAGGCCGTAATCGCCGCACATGGCGATGAGGTGCGTGCCGATGTAGCCGTTCGTGCTCGCACCGCAGATGAAAAAGCTGAAGAACAGCAGCCAGAAATCCCGCGATTTGCTGGCCGACGCGAGCGTACCGAACGCGATCGCGAGTGGGTTTTGCGCCCCTTGGCCAGCGGCGAGCGGCGCATCGTGCGCCTCGCCATAGGGCCGCAAGCCGACACTCGCCGGACGCTCCGGCAGCAGGAAAACGATGAGCGGCAGCACGAGCGCCGCGCAGGCCGCGACGATCAGCACGACCGGCCGCCATCCATGATGTTCGGCCACGGCGGCGAGCATCGGCAGAAATACAAGCTGGCCAGTGGCCGAGCTGGCCGTCAGCACGCCCATGACAAGGCCCCGGCGTTCGACGAACCAGCGATTGACGACGGTGGCCGAGAGCGTGAGCGCCGCCACCCCCGTCGCGCCGCCCACCATCACCCCCCAACTCCTGATCATTTCCCAGGGCGCCGTCATCATCGACGATAGGGCCACACCGCCGGCCATGACGACAATCGCCGTCATCAAAGTCGGACGCACGCCGAAGCGCTGCATCGACGCAGCCGCGAACGGACCGGTGAGCCCATAGAGCGCGATGTTCACCGAGATCGCGAGCGAGATCGTCGCGCGGCTCCAGCCCATTTGGTGCTCGAGCGGCACCATCATCACGCTCGGCGTCGCACGCGTGCCGGCAGCGGCGAGCAGTACGAGGAAGATCACCGCCGCGACCACCCAGCCGTAATGCGCGCGACCGTTCATTTTTCTTGCAATCCAGTTCATCGGCAATCTCGTTGATGCGCCCCGCCGGCTGATCGGCGTGTCGGTACGCGTGATTTGCGGTGTGTCCGTGCACTCGCGGCCGCGTCGGCGACGCGTCCGGCTGGCGTCGTTGTGACTGACCAGTCACAACTAGGTGTTGCGATACTAGTTACCGATCGGTAACATGTCAAGCAGGTCAAATTCGTAGCCTTCGGCGATCGGGCGCGAGCGGTACAGACGTCTCGCAGGCGCGAACCGTCACGATCGCCGTTGGCTTCACCTCGGTACTTCGCAATGAAAGACAGTCATCTAGCGGCGGCCGGCGCGCGCGAGCCCAAGGCGAAAGCCGCCACCCCGCACACACGTCCCCAAACCAACACCCCCACCGCGCAGCAGTTGATGCTGCGCGCGGCAGGAGAACTCTTTTATAAAGAAAGGGTGCGCGCGGTGGGCGT
>JBQCDS010000410.1:0-4302 GCA_051961035.1 Trinickia sp.
GCTAGGGCCTCGTTCACGCGTGGCGCCATGCGGCCTCACGCGCGAGGCCAGCGCGGGGGAGGGCTCCCGCGCTCGGGTCTTGCGGTGTCGTGCCGTGGCCTGGCCGCTTTGCCTCATTCCCCTTCGAAAGCCGTCCCGTGCGTCTCGTACGGGGCGGCTTTTGCTATCCTAGTGGTTTTACGAAAGTTCAAAAACAATCCATGAATTACCCACATCCGATCATCGCGCGCGAAGGCTGGCCGTTTATCGCGATTGCCGCCATCGTCGCGCTGTTGATCCATGCGGTCGCGGGATTCGGTTTTGCCTGGCCGTTCTGGCTGATCCTGATCTTCGTCGTGCAGTTCTTCCGCGATCCGCCGCGCCCGATTCCGGTGCAAGCCAATGCCGTGCTGTGTCCCGCCGATGGCCGCATCGTTGCCGTGGAAACCACGCGCGATCCGTACGCCGGCAGAGAAGCGTTGAAGATCAGCGTGTTCATGAACGTTTTCAACGTGCATTCGCAGCGCTCGCCTGTCGATGGCGCGATTACGAAGGTCGAGTATTTCCCCGGTGCCTATTTGAACGCCGCCATCGATAAAGCGTCGCTCGAGAACGAGCGCAACGCGATCGTGCTGGAGACGGCCAGCGGACATACCGTCACGTCGGTGCAGATCGCCGGGCTCATCGCGCGCCGCATTCTGTGCTACGTGCGCGCCGGCGAGCCGCTCGCGCGCGGTCAGCGCTACGGGTTCATTCGCTTCGGTTCGCGCGTCGATGTCTATCTGCCGCTCGGCAGTCGCGCCATGGTGTCGATCGGCGAAAAAGTCTTCGCCTCGTCGACGATTCTCGCCGAGCTGTGACGCGCAAGCAGGAGGGGTCGATGGCCGCTTTCAAACGTCGCCCGCGCTCCGGCACCACGCCGATGCCGCGTTCGTTCCGACGCAATCCGTTTCGCCGCAATAAAGCGCTCGGCGTCGATTCGGCGCCGGCCGAGAGCCGCCGCGCCGCGCGTCAGAAGTTCTTGCGCACGCGCGGCATCTATTTGCTGCCGAACGCGTTTACCACGGCCGCGCTCTTTTGCGGCTTCTTCGCCGTCGTGCAGGCGATGAACGTGCGCTTCGAGATAGCGGCCATCGCGATTTTCGTGGCGATGGTGCTTGACGGCATGGACGGCCGCGTCGCTCGCATGACGCACACGCAAAGCGCCTTCGGCGAGCAATTCGACAGTTTGTCGGACATGGTGTCGTTCGGCGTGGCGCCCGCGCTCGTCATGTACGAGTGGGTGCTGAAGGATCTCGGGCGTTGGGGGTGGCTCGCCGCGTTCGTCTATTGCTCGGGCGCGGCACTGCGGCTCGCGCGGTTCAACACGAACATCGGTGTCGTCGATAAGCGCTTTTTCCAAGGCTTGCCAAGCCCGGCCGCGGCTGCACTGATTGCCGGCTTCGTTTGGCTGGCGACCGACAACCGCGTGCCGCTCAAGCTCGTTTGGCTGCCGTGGGTCGCTTTCGCACTGACCGTCTACGCGGGCGTGACGATGGTGTCCAACGCGCCGTTCTATAGCGGCAAGGCGCTCGACGTGCGGCATCGCGTGCCGTTCGCGGCGATCTTGCTGGTTGTCGTCGCGTTCGTTCTCGTCTCGTCGGATCCGCCGCTCATGCTGTTCGGCCTGTTCGTGCTGTACGGGCTGTCGGGATATGCGTTCTGGGGTTACATGGCGGTGCGCGGGCGTGACAATCCGGCGCGTTCCATTCCGCGCGACCACTAGCGATAGGCGCGTGAGCTGCAAATCTGGGAATGCGGCTCAAAACTCGAGCCGCATTTCGTGAAATACGGCTCTCGGTCGAACGGTGTAGCGCCGGGCACGAGTTCGATCAGTTCTTGAACGAGAACGGATTGAAACTCGTGCGATGGTCGTAATAGTCGATCTCATCCATTTGCTTGAGCCGCTTCGAGACCGTCGTGACGATCGGCAACAGCGCAAGCTCATAGATCAGCTTGACGGCGATTTGGATGCCGATCATCGTGAAGACGACGTGCGACGGCAGCCGGCCCCAAAACAGAATAGAGCAGAACAGGGCGCTATCGACCGCAATCGCGATAGAGGTGCTCGAGATGACGCGAGCCCACAAATAGCGGCCGGCGGTTGCGATCTTGAGCTTGGCGAGCGTTGTCGCGTTGATGAATTCTCCGCAAAAATACGCGACTGTCGAAGCGACAAACGTGCGAGCGAATTCGTGCGCGAGCGCAGGGTAGGCGGCGGCAAGCGTGGGGTTCTGCGCCTCCCAACTCGGCAATCCCTGGGGCAAGGATAAAAGCCAGGTGCCGATGACAAACAGCAGATTCACGGCGAGGCCACCCCAGATGACCATGCGGCTAACCCAATAGCCATACACTTCGGTGATGACAGTGCAGAAGGCGTATGTCATCGGAAACGCGATTAGCGCAGCCGGGATACCCACGGCGACCGGGCCGAGAAACGGCACCCAATCGATCGTAACTTCAATGACGCGTGAACCCGTCACGTTCGACAAGAGCAGCAGGCCGACGGACATGATCGATAACGCCAAAACCGCCGGAGTCAGTTGCGGTTTGCGCGCCGCGAAGTAGGGCTGGCGCGCGAGGGGATCGAAATAGTTGGGCGCGTTCAGCACACCTATGCGCGCGACGTCTTCGCGAGAGAACTTCTCGAGCCATGTCCCGGTAGTGAGTTCGCGCGGCGATATCGTGAACGTGGTGCCGGAATCGCGCACCCGCACCAAGACCTGCGGCTGGCAATGTCCGAGCGCGGGCTCGATGACGGCCTCTATTTCGCGAGTAGCGATTTCCATGGGTGACCGGCGACACGAGGTTACTGACGAATCAAACGCGCGTTGAGCGCGCTCGTGAGCGGTTCGCTGCTGCGTATGGGGTTGATATCGATTCCGCCTCGGCGGGTATAGCGCGCCATGACGACAAGCCGAGCCGGCGAGCATTGCGCTTGGATGTCCTTAAAAATGCGCTCGACGCATTGTTCGTGAAACTCCTCGTGATTGCGGAACGACACGATGTATTTGAGCAGCGCCGTGCGATCGATGCGGCGCCCTTCATATGCAATCGATACGGTGCCCCAATCAGGCTGCCCTGTGACGAGGCAGTTCGATTTCAATAGGTTCGAATAAAGCGTCTCGCTGACAGGTTCATCATGCGTCGCCAGAAGCCGCCGGTCGACGTTGAACGTGTCGATGGCGATGTCTTGCTCGTCCAGCGATGTGCCGCTCGGCGCACCGATCCGCAGTGCGGCAGATTGCGTGAGCGGCTCGAGCTTGACCGAAACAGGCGCGCCTGCGCAGCGCGATAAATCGGCTTCGGCGGTGCGCTCCACTTCCTCCTGGCTCTCGAAAGGCGTGTTATTGAACGTGTTGAAATACAGCTTCATGGATTTCGACTCGACCACGTTGGCCGAGGTGCAGGGCACGACGATCGTCGCGATGGCAACGCGCGGCACGCCGCGCGGTGTAAGCCACGACACTTCGTAGTGATTCCATATATCCATCCCGAAGAACGGCAACGGGTTGGCGATGCCTATTTCTTCGCGTTTGATCGCACGAGAGATCGGAAAGAGCTTGTCGGGGTTATAGGTGGCATCGTATTTGGATTGCTTGCCGAGTTCCATGACACCTTGATCGATCGTTGGGTTCATATTTCTGAGCCATTAAGTTGTTTGTTTCACATGTCGAGCGCGAAGATAAAATGAGCACGGCATCTAACGATTGATATTGCGGCTCATCTCGCTGGAACCGCCTAGCCTGGCGGTTGCGCGGGGCGAAGCGTTGCTCCCGCCCGATAATCAGACGGATTAACGCGCGTCGAGCAAAGTCGACAACGACGAACAGCTACACGCGCGCCTCGCCCACTCAGTGACAGCGCACGTTGCCGTATGGAGCGATGCCGCGGACGCCCTCGCGCGCTTAGACGGCCATGATCCGCCGCCACGGCAGCCCGTTTCGCCCCCCCGCCGCCCAACCCCACCCGATTGCGCGATTTCCGGAATGCCGCTATAGTCGACGATATGTCGATTTTGACCTTTACCCCCCTATCTCTCCTCGCCGGTGCGCCTCTATGCGCGCTAGCACTAGCGCGCCTACCGCGCTGATCGTTTTCGCCCCCGTCTGCCTCGTTCGTTGTTTGGCGTTGCCTGCGGTGGCGCGGACGCCCGAACTCCGTTTTTCGTATCGCCCCAAGCATTCCGAACGCAAACGTCCCCCTGGAGACCTGACATGGCAGACAAGCTGATTATTTTCGACACGACGTTGCGCGATGGCGAGCAATCGCCGGGCGCGTCGA
>JBQCDS010000411.1:0-5873 GCA_051961035.1 Trinickia sp.
AGCTGAGCGCTGATGTACGACGCTGGCTGGCCGGCCAGCGGGGGGAATGCGCTGCCAACGCCTGCCCCGCCCGGGCCGTGACACTGCACGCAGGCAGGAAGGCCTTGCGTCCATCGGCCGCGCGTAGCGAGCCATGCCCCGGTGTCGGACATGGCGGGATCGACCGTATCGCCCTTGCGCGTGTCGCCCGGCGGCGGCAGGCTGCTGAAATATCCGGCAACCGCCGCCCTTTCGCCGGAGGACATCATGCTTGCGAACGGCTGCATGACGCTGCTTTGCCGGCTCCCGTCGGCAAACGCCGCAAGCTGGGCCGTCAAGTACGCATCGCTTAAGCCCGCGAGCCTTGGAAAGCCCGTTGCCGACTGTCCTTCGCCATGCGCGCCATGGCAACCGATGCACGCGGGCACGCCTTTGGCCGTCCCCTTCAACGCGATGGTCTCGCCCAGCGGCGATGGCGGCGCATCTTTCGCGTCAGCCGCGAGCGCACCATGCGATACCAGCGCGAATGCCACGGTGACCGCCCCCGCGTGCAGCGCCAAACAACGCTTCATTCTTCTCTCCTCTTGAACGCCTCGAATCGCGAAGCGCCGATGTCATTGACGATGAACCTAGCCGTTCGCGTAAGAACGTCGCCGCTTCAACGAGGAGCCTCGCACTCCGGCTCCGATACCCCGATCATCATTGCTCCGCCTGCTTGCCCACTTTCGCCGTCTCGTGCGCCGCCATCAGATCCACCAGTGCGCCGACATCGGCGGGTTTCACGAGGTAGTGATCGATGCCGGCTTCGGCCGCATGGCGGATGTATTCTTCCTGCCCGTAACCGCTGAGCGCGATGATCAGGGCATCCGCGCACGGCCCATCCGTTCGGAGCCGTTTAGCAAGTTCATACCCTGTCATATCCGGAAGCCCGATGTCGAGCACGACGATGTCCGGCAGCATCTCACGGGCGATGCGCAGCGCGGATCCACCGTCCGCCGCGCATTTGACGCTAAAGCCATTCAGCGTGAGCAGTGCGTCCAGGCTTTCCGCGGAAGCCAGGAGATCATCGACCACGAGCGCGCGTGTCGCCGCCTTGCGGTTCAAATGCACGACGGGAGCACGCGTCGGCACATTCTGCGAGCCTGCGGTCGCGGGTAGACGGATCACGAATTGCGCGCCCCGCCCGATCCCTTCGCTCGTGCATCTCACCGTCCCACCGTGCAGCTCGGTGAGATGCCGCACAAGCGTCAGCCCAATGCCCAGGCCGCCCAGCGAGCGATGCAGCGACGTATCCGCTTGCGCGAAAAGCTCGAAGACATGCGGCAGGAATTTTTCGTCGATGCCTTGGCCGTCATCGGCCACCGTAATCGTGGCCCAGCCGGCTTCCGAGCGTGTGGAAACCGAGATGTGCCCGCCATCGGGCGTGAACTTCGACGCGTTATTCAGCAGATTCGATACGACTTGCGCGAGACGAACGACATCGCCCTCGACGATCGCATCCGGCGCCGCTTCATCGCAGGTCAAGGTTTGCGCGCGGCGGATCAAGTGAGGGCGGCTGGTTTCAACGGCGCGACCCATGACGACGGACAACGGCACCGGGTCTTTACGCAACGTAACCGTTCCCCTCGCGATACGCGAAACATCGAGCAGATCCTCGACGATCCGCACCATGTGCTCCACCTGCGTACCGACGATGTCGCTGGCCCAGCGCAGGACCTTGGCATCATCCGCTTTCGCGCTGCGCATCACCGCGGCCGCGTTCGCAATGGGCGCGAGCGGATTGCGTAATTCGTGGGCTAGCATGGCGAGAAATTCGTTTTTCCGCCGGTCGCCGTCGCGGATCGTCGAGAACAGCAATGCGTTTTCGACGGCGATAGCGGCGCGGCTCATCAACTCCTGAAGCAATGTGTTGCGCTCGGGCGTCGCCGCATCGATATCGAACGAGCACAGCACGACGGCGCCGCTCAAACTGCCGGTCACCAACGGAAAAATGCTGATACGCCGGATGCCGGATGTGACCTTCGGCAGGCCCAGCGTTTCAAGAACAGGCGCTTCGCCTGGCGGATGGCCCGTCGTGGTGCCGTCGCCCAGCAATCTGTCCAGATAATCGGCGGCATCCGGGAAGCACGTGGCCAGGATAGTCGAACGAAATTCGGCGAAGTCCGGCCCCGCAAGTTGCCCCCGCACGGCGGAGCGGGTGAAAAGCTCGCCTCCCGACTCGCCCGTGCGCCTGATCGCGACGAAGGCCGTCTCCGCGAATTCGCCGGCCACCAATTCGACGATGCGTTGCAGCGTCGTGTCGATTTCCAACGAACGGGTGAGCACCTGGCTCGCGCTAGCCAGAAAATCGGCGCGCTGCCGGGCGCGCTCGGCCGCCGCCCTGCCTGCTTCGGCTCGAGCGAACGCCTCGCGTTCCTCCGCACGCGAGAGCAGCGCTTCGTGCATGCGATGCATCTCGACGAACGCCTTCACCTTCGAGCGCAAGATTTCAGGAACGACCGGCGACGAAATGTAATCGACGGCACCGAGCGCATAACCTCGCTTCATCTCCGCTTCGTCGACGTAGGCCGTCACGAAGATGATGGGCGTCGTTGCCGTCTTCCGATAGCCGCGCAGCAGCGAAGCCGTTTCGAGACCATCCATGCCCGGCATGTTCACGTCGAGCAAAATCACCGCGAACGCTCGCTCGAGGACCGCTTTGAGTGCTTCGCGGCCCGACCCGACGATGATCACGTTCTCGCCCAGTTGTTCGAGCACGGTGCGCATCACCACCTGCTGTTGCGGCAAATCGTCCACGACCAGGATATCGACGGGCGGCTTGAGCCCAGTGACATGATCGACCTTGTCCAAAGCGCGCTCCTCGGGACGCTAGCGGTGCAGCCACGCGTTCAGAACCGAGAGCAGATCGTCGCGGTTCACGGGCTTGGATAGATAGTCCCACGCGCCGGCTTCGATGCAGCGCTCGCGGTCGCCCTTCATCGCCTTGGCGGTGACCGCGATGATCGGCAGTGCGCGTCCGACGGGACGCTTGCGAATCTCTCGCATGGTTGTCAAGCCATCCATCTCCGGCATCATGATGTCCATCAGGACAATGTCGATTTCAGCGTCGGACTCCACCAGTTCGATGGCATCGCGTCCGTTGTCCGCCCAGACGTGCCGTATTCCGTGATCCTCGAGTACCGTCGCGAGGGCGAAGATGTTGCGCATGTCATCGTCCACGATCAACGCCTTTCGGTTGGCCAGGCCCGAACCCGAGCCGTGTATCCCGTCGACGATCTGACGGGCTTCGGCACAGAGCCACCGGTGCTCGACATGCAGCGCGGCCACCGTCGCATCGAGCAAACGCGCGGGGTCGGATACGCGCCGCGTCGTATAGCGCTCGGCTACCTCGATCGAACCTCTCGCATCGCCGCCGCTCGTCACGACGACGAACGACACCGGCGCGAACGACGCTTGCTCCGCCAGCATGGCAGCCACACGCGGCCTGCTCGCTTCGAACCAATCCTCCGTCACCACGACGGTATGTGAATGAACGCGGGTAAGCGCCTGCTCCAATGGCTCGGCCTTCGAAAGCATCACCGGCAACACGTTGTCCGTCGATAGCAGCGAAACCAGCGTGTCGCGCTGCGCCGACTCCGGCATCGCGATCAGCACCCGGCGGGGCAATGCAGCCACGTAGCGCGCCAACGCACGCAGCGCTTCATCGAGCGTTTCACGGGCCCGGATGGGTTTCGGCATAAACGCGAGCGCGCCCTCGCGCAGCGCACGCTCGCGCGCGTCGTCCGTGGATATCACGCACACCGGCATGTGCCGCGTCGCCGTGTCGTTTTTCAAGCGCCCCAATACTCGCCAGCCGTCGATATCGGGCAGGAAAAGATCGAGGGTAATGAGGTCGGGCTTGAACTGATCCGCAAGCGTCAGCGCCGATGTGCCGAGCGACGTGACCAGCGCCTTGAAACCCTGCTCTCGCACGGAGTCGAGCAGAACGCCCGCAAACGCCTGGTCGTTTTCGACGATCAGCGCAACGCGGTCGCCCGGCCTGATATCGAGCCGGTCGTCTTCCGGCGCCGCCATCAGTTGCCGCGCCTCTCCGACGACGGTATCGACGAACGCGGGCATGTCGGCTCCCGTCTCTTGCACGACGATTGCCGCCTCGGGCAAGGGGATGGGCGCTTCTTCGCTAGTCGGAACCGAAACCGGCTTGCGCGGTGCACGCCCTGTCTGCGCGGACAGCGGAAGATACAGCGTAAAGGTACTCCCTTTGTTAGGTGTACTGACGAGTTTGATCTCTCCCCCAAGCAGTTTCGACAGTTCGCGGCTGATGGCAAGACCGAGGCCCGTGCCGCCGTACTTCCGGCTCGTGCTGCCGTCGGCTTGCTGGAATGCCTCGAAGATGATCTGCTGCTTATCCGGCGAAATCCCGATACCCGTATCCGACACGGAGAATGCGACGACATGGCGCGCGCGATTGAGGCTATCGTTGCCCGCGGTCCAGCCCCCGCATGCCTCGTCGATCGATAGGGTCACATGTCCGCGATGCGTGAACTTGAATGCGTTGGATAGCAAGTTCTTCAGGATCTGCTGCAGGCGTTTGATGTCCGTATGGATCGACGCCGGCAACGCCGTGCCGACATGAATCTCGAAGTCGACGTTGCGCGACTCCGCGACGTGGCGGAAATTGCGCTCGGCGTACGATGTCAAATCGACAAGACGATGCTCCGCGAAATCCGTGACCACCGTGCCCGACTCGATCTTCGACAAGTCGAGGATGTCGTTGATCAGCATCAAGAGTTCGTTGCCCGACGAGTGGATCGTCCGCGAAAACTCGATCTGCTTCGAGGACAAGTTGCCCTCCGTGTTCTTGCACAACTGATCGGACAGAATCAGCAGACTGTTGAGCGGCGTGCGCAACTCGTGCGACATGTTGGCAAGAAACTCCGACTTGTACTTCGACGTCAAGGCAAGCTGCTTAGCCTTCTCTTCCAGCGCCTGGCGGGCCTGCTCGACTTCCGCGTTCTTGCGCTCGACCTCCTGGTTCTGGTGGGCCAAAAGCCGCGCCTTTTCTTCCAGCTCTTCATTCGTCTGCTGCAACTCTTCCTGGCGGTTTTGCAATTCGTGCGCGAGCGATTGCGATTGCTTGAGCAAATCCTCGGTTCGAGTATTTGCCTCGATCGTGTTGATGACGATGCCGATGCTTTCGGTCAGTTGATCGAGGAAGGCGAGGTGAATCGGATTGAAGCGCTCCGCCGAGGCGAGTTCGAGAACGCCCTTCACATGCCCCTCGAACACGATCGGGAGCACGAGCACGTTATGCGGCACGATGCTGACGAGCCCCGACGTGATACGGAACCCATCGTTTGCCGAGGGCTCGAGCAAGATCTTGCGCCGCTCCGCCGCGCATTGGCCGACAAGCCCTTCTCCAAGCTGAATGCCCTTGCCGTGCGACAGATGCCCGCTCGAAGCGTAGCTGGCCGTGAGGCGCAGCGGCGTGCCGTCGGACGCCGCATCCAAAACGAAGAATTCGGCCTGCTGCACGGCCACCACCGGCGCCAGCTCGGAAAGAATCAACTGCCCCACCGAAACCAAATCCTTCTGCCCCTGCAACATCCGGCTGAATTTGGCCAGGTTCGTCTTGAGCCAGTCCTGCTCGGTATTGACCTGCGTCGTATCCTTCAAGTTACGGATCATCTCGTTGATCGTATCCTTGAGCGCCGCCACCTCGCCCAGCGCCTCGACTGTGATCGAACGCGTGAGATCGCCCTGCGTCACCGCCGTTGCGACTTCCGCGATCGCACGCACCTGCGTCGTGAGATTGGCGGCAAGCTGGTTCACGTTTTCCGTGAGGCCTTTCCAGGTGCCGGACGCGCCCGGCACTTTTGCCTGCCCGCCGAGCT
>JBQCDS010000412.1:0-3260 GCA_051961035.1 Trinickia sp.
ATCAAAGAGTTGCCGATTTCGCAGGGCATCATGAATACGTCGCCGGCCAACCACAACGGGCTCGATCAGCGCGCGCGCGTCATGGTCGAAGTCGAGGGCGGCAAGTGGAAGCTGTTGCAGAACTGACGCGGTTAGCGGTATCGCTAAGCGATGGCGCGGGCCGGTTCGGCTCGCGCCATCGCCGTTGCAGGTGTAGGCATAGGACTTAAAACAAAGCATGGATTTATCGATCGCGGCGATCCTTGCGCAAGACGGCATCACCACCGGGGCGATCTACGCGCTGCTTGCGCTCGCACTTGTGCTTGTCTTCTCCGTCACGCGCGTCATCTTCATCCCGCAAGGGGAGTTCGTTTCATACGGTGCGCTGACCCTTGCGATGCTGCAAGCGCAGAAGTTTCCTGCCACCGCCATCTTGTTGCCCGTGCTCGGTGCGGCATGCTTCGCCATCGAACTCGCGGGGCTCGTGCGTCACGCCGAGCGCCGCCGGCACGCGCCGCGCCTGCTGACGTCGCTCGCGAGCCGCTATCTGCTCGGGCCCATCGCCGTGTATGCGCTCACGCAGCATGTCTATGCGCTCGCGCTGCCGATGGCCGCTCAAATCGCGCTGACCTTGGCCATCGTGGTGCCGATGGGGCCCTTCATCTACCGTCTGGCTTACGAGCCGCTCGCAGAGGCGACGACGCTGTTGCTGCTGATCGTCGCCGTGGCCGTGCACTTTGCCATGGTGGGCTTGGGCTTGCTCATGTTCGGCGCAGAAGGATCGCGCACGACGCCTTTCTCCGACGGATCGCTGACTATCGACGGCGTGTCGATCTCGGGACAAAGCATCTGGGTCGTGGCGACAGCGTTGGTGCTCATCGTGGCGCTCTATCTCTTCTTCGATCGTTCGATTTCAGGCAAGGCGCTGCGCGCGACGTCCGTCAACCGGCTGGGCGCACGGCTCGTCGGCATAGGCACGACGCAGGCGGGCCGCCTAGCGTTCCTGCTTGCGGCCGGGCTTGGCGTCCTGTGCGGCATTCTCGTCGCGCCGCTGACGACGATCTACTACGATTCCGGCTTCCTGATCGGCTTGAAGGGCTTCGTCGGCGCGATCATCGGCGGCCTGGTGAGCTATCCGCTTGCGGCCGCCGGTTCGATTCTGGTGGGGTTGCTCGAATCGTATTCGTCCTTCTGGGCGAGTGCCTACAAGGAGGTGATCGTCTTCACGCTCATCATTCCGGTGCTGTTGTGGCGCAGCTTGGCCACCGGCCACGTCGAAGAAGAGGAGGAGTGAGCGATGAGGCGTTCATTTTCGGGCATGAAGCCTTTCTGGGCTTTTCTCGCGATCCTATTCGTGCTGCCGGTGCTGCCGCATCCGCTGCATGTGCCCGAGTATTGGATCACGCTGCTCAACTATATCGGCCTGTACGCGATCGTCGCGCTCGGGCTCGTATTGTTGACCGGCATTGGCGGTATGACGAGCTTCGGACAGGCGGCGTTCGTCGGCGTCGGCGCCTATGCGACAGCGTATCTGACGACCCAGTTCGGCGTGTCGCCTTGGATCGCGCTGCTCGTCGGTATGGTGTTGACGGCGTTCGTCGCACTTGTCATCGGTGCTGTCACGATGCGCTTGTCAGGGCATTTCCTGCCGCTCGGCACAATCGCTTGGGGGTTATCGCTCTACTACTTGTTCGGCAATCTCGACGCGCTCGGCAAGTACGACGGCATCAACGGCATTCCGGCGCTGAGCGTCATGGGCGTGTCGCTCGCAACGGGCCGCAGCATCTACTACTTGATCTGGGTGGTGGTGCTCATTGCGGTCATCTCCATTCAAAATTTGCTTAATAGCCGGCCGGGGCGCGCGATTCGAGCACTGCGGGGCGCGGGGCTGATGGCCGAGGCGATGGGCGTGCATACCGCATGGATGCGCGTGGTCATTTTCGTCTATGCGGCAATCCTCGCCGCCATCTCGGGGTTTCTCTATGCCCATTTGCAGGGCGCCGTGAATCCCACGCCGTTCGGCCTCAATCACGGCATCGAGTATTTGTTCATGGCTGTCGTGGGCGGTGTCGCCCATGTGTGGGGTGCGATTCTCGGTGCTGCGATCCTCACCGTTGTGCAGGATTACTTGCAGTCGCTGCTGCCAAGGCTGCTCGGCGAAAGCGGCAACTTCGAGATCATCGTATTCGGCGTGCTGATGGTGGCGTTGTTGCAGTATGCGCGGCAAGGCGTGTGGCCGTTCGTGGCTCGTTGGTTTCCGCGCGGCCCGCGTGCCGTCGCTCCCGAGTCGGCCGAGCCGTTGGCGCGCAAAAGCAAGCCCGCGCCCGGCGAGCCGTTGCTCGTCGTGGATCGCGCACGCAAGCAGTTCGGCGGGCTCGTGGCCGTCAATGATGTCAGCTTCGAAGTGAACGCGGGAGAAATCATCGCGCTGATTGGCCCGAACGGCGCCGGCAAATCGACGACATTCAACTTGGTCACCGGTGTCTTGCAGGCAACGCGCGGCGAAATTCGTTTCCGCGGCGAGCGCATCGATGCACTGAGTTCACGTGAAATCGTCAAGCGCGGCATCGGCCGCACATTCCAGCACGTCAAACTGCTGCCCACGATGACGGTGCTCGAGAACGTGGTCATCGGCGCGCACCTGCGCGGGACGAGCGGCGTGTGGCGTAGCCTGGCACGGCTCAACGCCCAAGAGGAAGGACAGCTGTTGTTCGAGGCGGCGCAGCAGATTCGGCGCGTCGGCCTGGAGCAGCATATGTACGACGAAGCCGGGAGCCTTGCGCTGGGGCAGCAACGCATCCTTGAGATCGCGCGCGCGCTGTGCTGCGACCCGACGTTGTTACTGCTGGACGAGCCAGCCGCGGGCCTGCGCTATCGGGAGAAGCAGCAGCTCGGCGAGTTGTTGCGCAGGCTGAAGGCGGAGGGCATGAGCGTGTTGCTCGTCGAGCACGATATGGATTTTGTGATGAATCTGGCCGATCGACTCGTGGTGATGGAGTTCGGTACGCGTATCGCCCACGGATTACCGGATGCGGTGCGCAGCGATCCGGCCGTCCTCGAAGCTTATCTGGGCGGAGTCGAATGATGAACGAAACGACGACCATGCCGATCTTGTCCGTATCCGGGCTGTCCGTCCGCTACGGAAAGGTGGAGGCGCTGCACAGTGTTTCGCTCGATGTTCGACCCGGGCAGATCGTCAGTGTAATCGGGCCGAACGGCGCCGGAAAATCCACGCTACTCAACGCGGTCATGGGCGCGCTGCCGTCGACCGGACATGCAAA
>JBQCDS010000413.1:0-10817 GCA_051961035.1 Trinickia sp.
CATCAAAAATTCACACGAAAAAAGCGTGGTCGGCATGTCGTTAATTTGCGTGCATTGAGCCGAAACGGCTCGGCCGGGCGCTGCCCAGGCGGCCGATGCCGCCCAGGCCGCCGGCCGAGGATTTCCAGAGCGGCTCGGGAGCGCCGTCTCCGAGGGACGAACCAGACTTTGCTCGCTTGGCAGTCGCAGCGGCCGTCATCGACGCGGCCGCGGGTGAAACAGCCGATGCGGAATCCGACGTGCCCGGTTTTTGGACAGGCTCGATCGTGCCGAGACGCGTGCGCGTCTGCTCGATCCACGTCAGCGCGCCGAGCGGCTGCGGGGCCGGTGATGTGCTCAACACGCTGGATGTGCTCGTCGTGGAACGCGATGTGGACGATGTCTGAGCCGACGCGCTCATTGCTTGCGCGAACGCGACAATGCCGAAAGCGAAGGCGATTCGAAATGGGCGGCCGATCATGTTGCGCTCCGATCGACGGATGGCTCTTGCGCGCGCGGCGTGCGCAGAACGTCGGACCTCGTCGGCGTGCGGTCGTTCGATCGCGCGCGCTCGGCCATCCGTGCGCGGCCGCATTCGATCGCCTGCGCGACGTACGAACGAAACTGCTCGTGCAGCACGATGGGATCGTGGTGGCGCTGGATGTAGCCCCGCGCCGCTTCCGAAAGCCGTGGGCCCAATGTACTGTCTTCGGCGAGTCGCGCGATCATGCGGTGCATGTCGAGCGGGGTATCCGCGATCAACACTTCGCGATCGTGCTCGACGCCGATTCCCTTGATGCCCAGCCGCGTCGTAATCACGGGTATGCCGAGCGCCATCGCGTCGAGCACTTTGGTGTTCACGCCCGTTCCCTCGACCACCGGCAGCAGCGCAACATGGCAATCGCGCGCGATCGGCACGTAATCGGAGACGAATCCGTGCAGCGTGATGCGATCCCCCGTCGAGCGCGCGAGCGCGGTGGCGCGATCGTCGAAATCGCCGACCACATGCACCTGAATGTCGAGCCCTTGGCCAATGAGCACCGGCATGACTTCCTCGGCGATCAATCGCAACGACGCTAAGTTTTGCGAAGTGCGCATGTTGCCGAGAAAAAAGCAGCCGACGCAGCCCGAGGCGGCACCGGCGTCGCACTGCCATTGCGTCGCGGGCAACGGCGTGGCCTGCGGATTCGGATAGATTTGCGTGGCATGGCTTGCCAAGCGCAGGCGCGCAACTTCCTCGCTGGAGGTGAGCAGCGTCACGTCGAAGCGATGCGGCGCACTCGTTTCGCGCCCGGCGAGCACCTTGCGCTCCCATTGCAACATTCGGCGCCGCAGCAGCGGCTCGAGCATCACAAGCGGCTTCGGCACGCGCTTCGAGAACGTGCCGAACACCGCCTGACGATGGCCGTTGGCGAGAAACTGCCGATAGCGCTCCGACAGCAAATCGTCGAGATCGATCAGTTTGGGCACCGGCAAATCCTCGCAGTACTGGCCCGTGCGCAACATGTCGGCAACGACGAAGCTGATGCCGCTCGCGGCGAGTTCGCGCACGAGCTCGCGGCTGCGCCGCGAAAAAAACAAACTTTCTTGCAGCGAATAGCGGCGCCGCGCCATGAGGTTGAATGCGATCTCGGCCACGCCCGGCATGGGCGCCAAGCGCACCGAACGACATCCCATGCGCATCAGCTCGCCGAGGTCCGGGCTTTCGCCCTTACGGCAGAAGACGATCACATGCAGATCATATTCGGCCGCGAGCACGCGGATGTTCTGCGCGATCAGACGCTCGCGCCCGCCGGCGGGCGGAAACGGCGGCCGCGACGACAGATAGAGTGCGGAAAGCTTCGGGGAAGCGGTCATTGCTCAGGCCCTTCCGTAGGTGTCTTCGAAGCGCACGATGTCGTCCTCGCCAAGATACGCACCCGATTGAATCTCGATGATTTCGAGCGGAAACTTCCCTGGGTTTTCGAGCCGATGATGGACCCCGAGCGGGATGTAGGTGGACTCGTTTTCGCTGACGAGGAACTGCTCGTTTCCACGCGTGACGAGCGCCGTGCCGCGCACGACGACCCAATGCTCGGCGCGGTGATGATGCATCTGCAACGAGAGCCGGCAACCGGGCTGCACCACGATGCGCTTGACCTGAAAGCGCTCGCCGCGATCGATCGAGTCGTAATAGCCCCACGGGCGCTGAACCTTGCGGTGTGCGTCGGCCTCCGGCGCGGCTTGCGCCTTCATGCGCGTCACCAATGCCTTGACGTCTTGCACGTGCGCGCGATCCGCAACGAGCACGGCGTCGTCGGTCTCGACGACGACGATATCGTTCACGCCGACGCAGGCAACCAGGCGGCCTTGCGCGTGCGCAAAGCTCGAGCTCGAGCCTTCGAATACGACGCGCCCCTTCGCGACGTTGCCGTCGGCATCTTTTTCGAGAGCCTCCCAAACGGCATCCCACGAGCCCAGATCGGACCATCCCGCATCGAGCGGCACGACCACGGCCGGCGTAAGTTCTTCTGCGACGAGCCGCTCCATGATGGCGTAGTCGATCGATTCCGACGGGCCCTGCGCGAATGCCTGCGCGTCCGGGCGGAAGAACGTGCCTTCACGCGCGCCACCTTCGAATGCGGCCATGCAGGCCTCGAACATGCTCGGCTGCAACGCGTTCACCAAACTCAGCCAAACGCGCGCGGACACGATGAAGATGCCGCAATTCCACCAGTATTCGCCGCTCGTCGCATAGCGGATCGCTTGCTCGAGCGGTGGCTTTTCGACGAAGCGCGCGACCCGATGGGCACCCTCGCCGAGCGCTTCCCCCAGCCGGATGTATCCGAAGCCCGTATCGGGGCGCGTAGGCGGCACGCCCAATGTCACGACGGCGCCGGCTTGCGCGTGCGCGGCGCCCGCCGCGATCGCGCGCTGGAACGCCGCGACATCGGCGATGGCGTGATCGGCGGGCATGGCGACCATGACGGCATCCTTGCCGCCGGCGGTCAGCGTCGCGGCCGCGAGCGTCAGTGCCGGCGCCGTGTTCCGGCGTGTCGGCTCGAGAATGAACGACGCTTCCATGCCACACCCGCGCAACTGCTGGACGGTCGCGGCACCGTGCTCTTGTGCGCAAACGACTAGCGGTGCCGCCATCGTATAGGGGGCGGCAAGCCCCACGGTTCGCCGAACCGTGGCCTGAAGCAACGTATCGGTGCCGAGCAAGTCGATCAATTGTTTCGGGTACTGCTCGCGTGAGAGCGGCCACAAGCGCGTGCCCGCGCCTCCGGCCAAGATGACAGGGGTGAGCGGCGCATCGAGCGACGCGGTAATAGGTACTCTCGCCAAGCCGGCCGGCGCGGCGAGCGCAGCGCCAGTGCGTATCGCGACGCCTGCGGTTGCGGCTCGCGCGATGTGATCTCGGTTGACGTTGTCCAGCGTGTGATTGTTCATTGTTGGGCCGTAGCGTCCGTTGAACGTCCAATCCGCCACGCGCCTTGCACGCCGTTCGTTCAAACGGCGCCCAAAAGGCGTGCGAAATAACTGTCGGGACACTCGATTGCAGAAACTATGCCAATTCCACTTGGCGTTTTTTTCGCAAAAAAGATGGCCCGATAACCCGTTCTTTTCGATTGGAAATTTATTTCTGACTCAGAATAAACCGCCAAACTGGATGGCGCGTGCATCGCCGACGGGAAGGGACGTTACGTAACGCCCGTAACACCGAGGGATCGTCGACGAGCCTCGAAAAAGTCGCTGGCGCAGCGCCCGCGAGGCGCTTACGCGATGTGGATGACCTGCGTTTGACAGCGTATCGGCCGCGACGGACGGTGACGCAAAACCACGAAGCGCCAGCCGATTCACCATAGCATACGTCAAGATAGCGCCATTTTGCGCGACCGGCTTCTCAATACTAAATGAGCTCGAATTTAGATCGATGAACTAGTATTCATCCGCCATATTTCACGATGCGGCCCGTTGATCGAACCGACACCGCCCATTTCCGAAATGTGCGAGCCGTCCGATAAGCTCGTTTCTCGATGGCGTATTTTTCCGGTAATCGAATCGCGGCATCCGGATGTCGCTCGACAACCGCTATTTCGGCCATTTCGCTGAACAGCCGATTTAACCGATCGCGGGCACGCCGCCCTTGGGGACGATGCCCGGGGCGGCGACCGATTGCGGCTCGCGCTATCCGCCTGTGACCCTCAGCGCCTTCAAGCGCTCGATCGCCTGGACGGCCTCGCGTAGCATCCGCTCGATCACCTGCTGCGCCGATTCTCTCGTACGCACCAATGCCGCCGACTGCCCCGCGAACAGCGCCATCTTTTCCAACTCGCCGGTGGTGGTGCGCAGCGGCGACTCGGTGCTGTACTTACATATCTCCCCATATTCATCGCGAGCGATCACCTCGCGCGGCAAGGAATACGGATCGTTGCCGAACGGGTGATCGCGCACCTCGTCCGTCACGCTGTTGGCCAGGACGCGCACGGGGGAGCCGGCCGGCCAGTTGATCGCGTAAATGTCGGTATGCACGGTATCGCCCGAGCCGGCATCGACGATGCGCTGCTTGTGGTAGTCATGTGCGTACGATTCGTGCGTCGCGAGAAATACCGTCCCGCAGTGCACGCCGCTCGCACCCAACGCGAGCGCCGCGGCCATGCCCGCACCATCCGCGATGCCACCGGACGCGATCACCGGCACGCTCGCGCGCGAGACCGCCTCGGGTAGTAGCGCCATCAGCGCCTCGCGCCCTCTTACGTGCCCGCCTGCTTCCACGCCCTGGACGATGATCGCGTCGGCGCCGGCGCGCTGCGCCTGAACCACATCGTCCGGCGAACCGACTTGGTAGAGCACCAGCGCACCGCCCTCCTTTGCGCGTTCGATGGCCTGGGGCACGACGTCCCAGAAGAAGCACATCGCCGGAACGCGAGCGCGCAGGCACACGTCGAGTTCGGCATTGAAGAGCTCCGGCCGCGTGCTGGCGGGGATCAGGTTCACGCCGAAGGGCCGGTCGGTCATGGCGCGTACCGCCGCGATCTCCCGCTCGATCGTCGCGGGCGACTCTCGCACCATGCCAAGCAGGCCGAAGCCGCCCGCCTTCGATACGGCCGCGGCCAATTCCGCTCGCGCGGGGCCGCCCATGCCGGCGCAGACGATCGGATGCGGGCACCCCAGCAAGCGAGTCAGCGCGGTTGAGAAAGGGGCTTCATTCAAGCTCATGGTGGGTTCTCCTATGAATCCAGTCGATCAGCGTATTGCCCGTCACGTGGTGCTCGTTGTATTTGATCGGACGCGCACCGGTAGTGAATTCTAGCCGCCCGGGGCATAGCCGAACGTGTTCGCGCGCGCGGCATTGGCGCGCAGGCTGAAATCTAGCGCCCCGTCTTCGTCGATGTAACGGAATGGCCCAGCGACACATAGCCCCGGCGCAAAAGCGATTCGATTGCGATCCAATCGTTTTCGGTCACACGCCCGGCCTGCTCCCGGGCATCGCGAAAGAGCATGGCTTGTGCGCGCAACTGGCCATATTGAGCGGTCGATTCGACCGGCACGCCGTAGAGCGCCGCCGCTTCGGCCGCGCATGCCGCCGCCAACGCGCCAGGCGGATAGCGCGCGCGCTGCCGATGCACGATCCACCATTGCAACTCGAGTGCGGACGTGCGTTCGACATCGAAACTGCGATTCCCCGTGTTGCGAATCAGGGCGAAGTAGCTTTTCAGCGCGGGCAACGCTTTGTCGAAGTCGCCGCGGCCCCTGCCCTCCTTGAAAATGAACGCTGCCGATGCGCCGTAATAGGCGCCGACGTACGACCTTAGCCAGGGAAAGCGATACGCGGTGCGCAGCGCCTGTGCCAATTGAAGAAAAAGCGCGAGGTGTCGCCGGTCGTAATAGGAGCGCCACATGTTCGTCTCGAGCATCCCCGCCTCCATGGGATCGAAACCGGCCAAGTCTCGATCGAGCGGCCAGAAGAGATCGGCGGCGACGTGAACCGCCAGCACGGCGAGCAAGGCCAGCCCCATGCGACGGCGGCGTCCCGGCCCAGCGGCAGGTGCTTTTCCGTATCGCCATGTCCGGCCGTAGAGGTGTTCAAGCGTTCGCTTCATGTCGGATAGCGTGAAAGTCGAAGTGCATCGGGCGATTCGCATCGCAAGCGTCCGCTCGCGGCCCCCACGGGCACAACCTAGGCGAGCCGCGCGGCGCGATAGAACCGTTCGCGAGCGCCGGCCGCGCGCCGAGTTTGCTGGGAGTGGAATGGGCATCGGAATGGGAACGTCTCCGTCGAATGTGAGCCAGCTTCCCGAATGGGAAGCGTGTGCAGATACGAACGGCGCACGCAAACGGACGCAATGCTTCCAAGAACAGCCCTTTAGGTTCCCGTTACCTTGCCGGTCGCGATCACCGGGCCGGTGGGCTGTCCGCTTGGCGAACCGCCCAACGGCTCGACGGATACGGCGAGCATTGCCTCGGGGGCCATTCGCGCAAGCGTGTCGCGGCTCAATTTGAGCGCGGTCGGATGATCGGCCGCGATGAGGCCCAATGCGATCGGCCTTGCGCCGGACGCAATGAGCCACAGTTCGCTCGACCGGTCCCGCGCAATCGACGCGCCGCCTGCCGGAACGATCACCACGCGCGAGCCGTTCATGTCGACGGTTGCCGTCCAACGTACGACGCCCCCGCCGGGCGCTAGGTTCGCCACGAGATAACCCCGCGCGCCGGCCGCCGGCTGCGGCTCGCGCAGTAGATCGGTCGCGACGACGGTGGCGAGGCCCGCTGCCGCGACACTTGCGCCGATACCGATCCAGCGCCACAGCCGCAGGTCGTCCCAGGCGCGCGCGAGCACGCGCACGTTGCGCACGTTGCGCGCGGGGCGCGCGGGGCGACGCGGCGCGGCAGCCGGCGCCGGCGCGTCGAAGCCGAGCTCGGCGCGGATGTGCGACCACGCGCGCGCAGGCGGCGACACTTCGACGATATCCTCGGCGAGCGGCGCGAATTGCCGTTGCCACCATGCGACGCGCTGAGCGATACGCAGATCGCGCGCCATCGCCGATTCGAGTTCGCGACGCTCTGCCGCGTCAAGCAGGCCGAGTACGTACTCGGCGCTGCGAATCGTGTCGTCGTCGTCGGAAATGGACGTGTTCATTCCAGGCACCCTTTGAGTTGCATCAGGCTGCGCCGGATCCAACTCTTCATCGTGCCGAGCGGCACCTTCGCTCGCTGTGCCAACTCACTGTATGTGGCGCCGGAGAAAAAGGCTTCGCGCACCGCGTCGCGCTGCGCCGCGCCGAGTTGCTCGAGGCAGTGTTCCAGCCGTTGACGCCGCTGACTGCGCTCGGCGAGCGCTGCGGGCGAAGGCGACTCGTCGACGATATCGGCATCACTCGCATCGTCGTCCAATGGTGACTCGCGATGCTGGCGCAACCGATCGATCGTGCGGTTGCGCGCGAGCGTGACGAGCCATGTGATTGCGCTCGCGCGCGAAGGGTCGAAGGTTTGCGCACGCCGCCACACGGCGACATACACTTCTTGGAGCATGTCCTCCGCTGCGCCACGATCGCGCAACATCCGCAGGCATACGCCAAAAACCTTGGAGGACGTGAGGCGGTAAAGCTCGGTGAACGCGGCCTGATCGCCCGCGCTCGTCTGCACGAGAAGCTGGACGAGATGCTCGCGCCCCGCATCGGCCGCCAAGGGCGCGTCATTTTCTTCGCGAACGCGTGACCGATCCATCATCGCCGAGACCCTCGAACGCTGGACGCCGCACAAGAAAACGCTTGCACACACAGTGTAGATGCATCCGTGCTGCGTGGTGGCTCGTATTTTCGAGGCAGTCGGTGCCGACCGGCCGCAACTTACGCAAGGAGGTTTCCATGAAATTCATACTGACGTTCAACTGGGCCCCGGACACACAGAGCCGAGCCGAAGCGATCGCGCGCTTTTCCGAAACCGGAGGGCTGCCGCCCGAAGGCGTCACACTGCTGGGACGCTGGACGCGCGCCGATTTAAGCGGAGGCTTCGATCTGCTCGAGACGACCGATGCGAGCAAGCTCGCCGAGTTCGCCTATCAGTGGAGCGATCTAATGCGGCAAGAGATTACGCCGGTGCTCGATGATCAAGACCTGGGCGAAGTGATCCGCCACGTTGGGAGTTGAGCGCGAAGGCTCCATGCTCGGACCCCGCCATAGCCACCCCGTCATGGGACGGCTATGGCGGCGCAATTCGCTAATCGTTATTCGTTATTCGCGGTGAGCCCTCGGCCCATCAGCCCAGGGCCGAGGGCCAAGGAGCAAGGGCCGACAATTCATTGACCGAAGTAGAGCGACTTCGTGTTGTCCATGCTCGCCGGCGCCCCCGATTCGGAAGTGCTTTGGAGCGCGGAACCGTATCCGCTCATGTCGGCTTGCGCTTGCGCATTTTTCTCGGTGACACGCGCTTGTGCCGCTTGAATGTCCTCCGGGTAGTGGGGATTGTTCCCCACCGGTACGCGATATCCGGCTTGTTCAAGCTGGATCAGTTCCTCGCGAACCTGCGTGCGCGTGATGGGACCGTTCGACTGAGCGAACGATAGGACGGGAGCGCCAATAACCGAAACGGTAATGACTGTATAGATCAGTGACTTCATGATGCGTGACCTCCAAAGGATGACGCTCCCGCGCTTCGGTGCCGATTCTTTCGCAACCGGTGCATGCAGCCTGAAATTGAAGCTCGCTGTCGCATCTACGGGAGTAGTCGCCTTGCGAGGCGTCGATGCGATGCACGTTTCCATATACGGATCCTCCATCGCACCGGATGCAGCCTTGATGCATTGTTTTACTCTGGCACACCGCCGATAAAAGAAGCGGTGCGCACGGCTTGCAGCGCCTCATCGCGCTCGATGGGCAAGTCGTCGAACGACACCTCGAACATGGAGTGGTCAGCAAGGGTGGAAAGGCGATAAGCGGAGCTCGCACCGGAAGGCTCGGTCCCTTCAACGAGCGATTGCCTCCATACGCTCTGTGCCTCGCCGCCCCAAGCAAACCGCCGAGGCACCAATCGCTGAGGCACCCATCGCTGCGCCGCGGCGCTCGCCGTGTTCCAAACCGCTCCGATCGTGCTTCGAACCCCATCGAGCGCGGACGTAGCGACTGGCTTGACCCGTTCCGGATCCCCAATGACGCCGAGCATCGACCATAGCGAATACACAGGCGCCATTGATAAAGCGTTGATCACCTGTACCATCAGCACCCGCGTAAATGGACTCATGCTGGAGTCGGATGCCAACGCCGCGCTGATCGCCGAGACCGCCGCATCGTTAGCGGAAAAGCCGCCGATCAGCGTAGCGCCCGTCGCCAAGCTGTCTGTACCCAAAAGTGATCTCGCCACCTCGCAGACATGGGTAGGCGTAAGCACGTCGCAGGGCACTCGGCTCAGCCTTCGCGCGAGCCCCCCCATGGGGCCCGTGATCGGATGGTAGCTTTTTAACTCCAGATAAACCTTCCTCCAGTCTTCTCGCGCGAGCATGACCGCCGCACCCAATCGATGCTTGTCTCGCTGATTCATAAAATCGCCGAATCTCATGAATGCGCCCGCGAAAGCCGACCCGGCGGACCCCATTATCGAGAGATAGCCGGCGCATGCCTCTGGAGGGAGGAACGGCGCGATCAGCACCTTGAGAATATTTCTAGCGGAAAACGCTTGTGCGTAAAGCGCGACCTCGCCCGAGCGCCGCCATGTCGTCGGTTCGAAACGCTTCAGCGCTTCTTCCATGGCCTGCGATTCGAGGGCACCCTCGCCGCGATCGAGCCAAAGCGTGTCGTTAAGGACGGGGCCGATCAACTTCACCCAACCGAAGTCCGCGATTTGTGAGTAGGCGCCGGCTACCGCGCCCTTCTTTGCGGGATCGTTCGAGAAGCTTGTCAGTTCCGGGAATTTATCCAAAGCCGCCGCGATCGCCCCGAAACCTAGAGACCGCACCCAACCCTCCGCGAACCGATAGGCCATGTCGAGCGCGTCGCCCTTGCTCATGACGTTCGCAAAATCTTCCGCCGTCTCTTCCATGTCGACCAACTCTTGCGCGCGCGATGCGATAAAGCTTTCGAGTTCGCGTGCGCGTGCCTCTTCGGGGCAGCAGAGCCGGTAAGGCTTGAAGAGTTCGTCGAGCGCTTCTTTCATCGCCGCGAGGTCAGCCGGTTCGGATGCCTCGCTCGTTGCCGCGACCGACGCTATGGAAGCATCGTGATGGGCCGGCGCGACGGCGCTTGCGTTGCTCTGCGGCGCCGACTGGGGACGATGGCGACTGCGCTCGGTGCTGGCACGCACATCTTCGAGCCCCGTGAGCGCGCGCGGCAGTACGCCAACCGGCTGCGATCGGCTCCGTCGAGCAGGCAGAACGGCGGCCTGCGGCTCAGCGAGCTGCGGATTCAAAGAGCCTTGCAGGAGCCCGACGGTGGAAGCGGCAGTCATCGTTTAGTCCTTTTACGGGCGTTATCTTTCTCAATGACGCGTTCGAAAACCGGACCTGGTGCGGCAACCGGTTTCCAATCGAGCGGCTCATAGCGGCCCGATCGTGCAACGCCAATTGAATCGAGTCTAGGGTGGGCCGAAAGCGATCAGAAATGCGATGCGCACTGATGGCGCGATAGGCGAAGGACTTCGATAGCGAACAACCGGCCGTTCAACTAACGACGCCGCGCTCGGGCCGCTCACGGCCGCTTGCGATACCGAATCGATGTTGCGCCTTGCGAAGCGTTGCAAAGCGTTGCGCGCGCTGTAACGCAATCGACATGGAAGTAGCGAAAAGTCGGGCGTTCATGGGCGCGCAAACGCGTTGCCCGATGCATCGCATTCCCAGACAATCGCCATGCCCGATTCCCTTCGTC
>JBQCDS010000414.1:0-2406 GCA_051961035.1 Trinickia sp.
GGCGAATGCGCCAAATCGAGCCCGGCCGAGCGGGCCGCTTCGCGCAACGCATCCATGAACGGCTGCAACGCGAAATAGCCAATCAGCACGCACAGCAGCATGCCCATAATCAGCCAACGCAGCCGACGATACCCGAAGGCGCCGCGGCGCACGAGCATGTTGCCGAGCGCGAGCGACAAAATGCCGCACGCCGCGCCGAGAAACGCCTCGATTCGAAAAAGTCGGGCCGCCACATCGCCGGCCATCGAGCGCTCCAATGTCGCAAAGAGCGTGGGCGCAACCACGTAGCCAATCGTCAACGCGCTGCCGACCCAAATCAAGATCAGCAGGCGAAACACGCGGTGAGGAGCGGAAGACACGGGCACGGCCGGATTGGGCGAGATCGGATCCAACTTGGTCAAACGTAACGCACCGAGATGATTTCGTACTCGCGCACGCCGCCCGGCGCCTGTACCGCGGCGACGTCACCCTCGGACTTGCCGATCAACGCCCGCGCGATAGGCGAGCTGACCGAGATCAGGCCATGATCGAGGTCGGCTTCATCGTCGCCGACGATTTGATACGTCACCTTATCGCCCGAATCGAGGTCTTCGAGGTCGACGGTGGCCGCGAACACGACTCGGCCATCCGCGTCGAGCGCGGCTGGGTCGATCACTTGCGCGGCAGCCAACTTCGATTCGATTTCGGCGATGCGGCCTTCGATGAAGCCCTGTTTTTCCTTCGCGGCATCGTACTCGGCGTTTTCCGACAAATCGCCCTGTGCGCGCGCTTCGGCAATCGAATTGATGACGGACGGACGCTCGACCGACTTCAAGCGCTGCAGTTCGTCGCGCAGTTGATCGGCGCCTCGCTTCGTCAAGGGAATCGTGCTCATAGACAGATCTGGTTAAAACAAAAAAGGGCAATAAAAAAGCACCGCGATTAAGTGCATCCCGCCTTAGAAGACTTCGACAGGACGCCGCTGAACCGCGGCATGGTGGGGCGTGATACGACCCCAGCGAATTGGTGTGATCGAGCAATTAGTTTAGGCGACCATGAAGCCCTTGTAAATCATAGACTTCCAAGTTCTTCAGGTAACGCAAACCTTCCACTGCCGCGCGTGCACCCGACATCGTCGTGTAGTAGGTGACTTTGTTCGCCTGCGCGCTCATACGAATAGAACGAGAATCGGCGATGGCGGCGCGCGTTTCGTCCACCGTCGTGAACACGAGTGCAATCTCGCCGTTCTTGATCATATCGACGATGTGCGGGCGGCCGTCCTTGACCTTGTTCACGACCTTCACCGGGACACCCGCCGCTGCGATGGCCGCCGCCGTGCCCTTGGTGGCCACGAGCGGATAACCCAACTCGTGCAGCATCGCGGCGACTTCCACCGCCTTGTGCTTATCGGCATCCATGACCGTCAGCAGCACGGTGCCGGACTCGGGCAGGCGCGAGCCGGCCGCCAATTGCGACTTGAACAGCGCTTCGCCGAAGGTCTGGCCCACGCCCATGACTTCGCCCGTCGAACGCATTTCGGGCCCGAGCACCGGATCGACGCTCGGGAATTTCACGAACGGGAAGACGGCTTCCTTGACGCTGAAGTACGGCGGCTCGATTTCCTTCGTCACCTTCTGCTGCTCGAGCGATTGGCCGACCATCGCGCGTGCCGCGATCTTCGCGAGCGGCAAACCTGTCGCCTTCGACACGTACGGCACCGTACGCGAAGCGCGCGGATTGACTTCGAGCACGTAAATGATGTCGTCCGCCTTCCCGCCCTCGCCCGGCACTTGCTGGATCGCGAACTGCACGTTCATGAGCCCGACGACATTGAGCGCCTTCGCCATGGCGGCCGTCTGGCGTTTCAGTTCGGCCCCGGTGGTCTTCGACAGCGAATACGGTGGCAGCGAGCACGCCGAATCGCCGGAGTGCACGCCCGCCTGCTCGATGTGTTCCATCACGCCGCCGATAAAGACGGCGTTGCCGTCGGAGATGCAGTCGACGTCGCATTCGATCGCATCGTTCAAGAAGCGGTCGAGCAGCACCGGCGAATCGTTCGACACCTTCACGGCCTCGCGCATATAGCGTTCGAGGTCGCGCGCCTCGTGCACGATTTCCATCGCGCGGCCGCCCAAAACGTACGACGGGCGCACGACGAGCGGATAGCCGATTTCGTCGGCCAGCGTCAGGGCTTCGCTTTCCGCGCGCGCCGTACGGTTTGGCGGCTGGCGCAAGCCGAGGTCTTGCAGGAGCTTTTGGAACCGCTCACGATCCTCGGCCGCGTCGATCATGTCCGGCGACGTGCCGACGATCGGCACGCCGTTGGCTTCCAGGTCGAGCGCGAGTTTGAGCGGGGTCTGGCCGCCGTACTGCACGATCACGCCTTCCGGCTTTTCCAGGTCCACGATCTCGAGCACGTCTTCCAGC
>JBQCDS010000415.1:0-15965 GCA_051961035.1 Trinickia sp.
AATTCCCGTCGAAAGCAAGGCGCCGCCTTACTCGCCGCATCGCGACGCCGCCGTGCCCGGCGACAACATTGCCCTCATCATCGAGGACAAGGCGACACGCGCTCGCGCCTTCTACGCACCAGGGCTCGCGCATATCAGCGAAGACGTTCGCGCCGCGATGCGCTCGGCTCAACTCGTCCTGGTCGACGGCACGTTCTGGACCGATATGGAGATGATCGATCTCGGCCTATCGCACAAGCGGGCGGGAGAAATCGGCCATCTCTCTCAATGCGGCGGCGAAGGAAAACCCGGCATGATCGCGCATCTCGACGCACTCCCGGCCGGCACGCGCAAGGTGTTGATCCACATCAACAATACGAACCCCGTCCTCGATCGACAATCGGCCGAATACGCGAAGCTCCGCGCGCACGGCATCGAACTCGCCGAGGACGGTTCGCAACTACAGGTATAGCCATGCTCGCTACGCTGGATCACCCCGCTCCGTCGCCCGCCGCCCCCTGGCCCGCCGAGCAATTCGAAGCGCGTCTGCGCGCGCTGGGAGACCGCTATCACATTCATCACCCGTTCAATCGCCGATTGAACGCCGGCGAATGCTCGCGCGATCAAGTTCGCGGCTGGGTGGCGAATCGCTTTTACTACCAAGTTTCGATTCCGCTGAAAGATGCGGCCATTCTCTCGAACTGCCCGGATCGCGAGACGCGCCGCCGCTGGATCCAACGAATCGTCGATCACGACGGCAACGATACGGAAGCAGGCGGCATCGAGGCGTGGGCTAGACTGGGCGATGCTGTCGGCATCGATCGCGGCGCACTGTGGTCGTTCGAGCACGTCGTGCCCGGCGTACGGTTCGCCGTCGACGCCTATGTCAATTTCGCGCGTCGCGCGCCCTGGCAAGAGGCCGTGTGCTCCTCGCTCACCGAGATGTTTGCGCCGCAGATTCACCGCGATCGTCTTGCGGGCTGGCCCTCGCTTTATCCGTGGATCGCCGCCGACGGCCTGCATTACTTCCGCAGCCGCATTCCGCTCGCGCAGCGCGACGTCGAACATGGGCTATCGGTGACGCTCGAATACTTTAGGACACCTGAGCAACAGCAGCGGGCGATCGAGATTCTTCGGTTCAAGCTCGATATCCTCTGGGCGATGCTCGATGCAATCGAGCGTGCCTATCCCGATCCCGCATGAACCTCGAACGAGCCGCCATGCAAACGCAAACCTATCCGCGACTGCGTCCGATCTTTCGCCTTCAATGGGAGCAAGCGCAAGACGCCCATGTGTTGCTCTATCCCGAAGGGATGGTCAAGCTCAACGCGAGCGCCGGCCAGATACTGCTGCGTTGCGACGGCACGCGCAGCCTCGATGACATCATCGCCGAGCTCGAAATACTGTTCAATGCGTCGAACCTTGCTTCCGACGTGCATCGCTTCCTAGATCATGCGCGCGAGCGCGGATGGATCGACTGACATGAACATGCGCGACCCGAACGCCCGCGTGGCACCGCCGCTGTGGCTGTTGGCCGAGCTCACGTATCGCTGCCCGCTGCATTGCCCGTTCTGCTATAACCCAGTCGAACTCGACGAAGAACGCGCGGAGCTCGATACCGACGGCTGGCGCGACGTCATCACTCAAGCCCGCGCGATGGGCGCGGTTCAACTCGGCTTCTCGGGCGGGGAGCCGCTCGTGCGCAAGGATCTCGAGGCGCTCGTCGCGCACGCGAGTGGGCTGGGCTTTTACACGAATTTGCTGACATCGGGCATCGGGCTAGACGACGAGCGCATCGCTGCCTTGAAGGCGGCGGGCCTCGATCACATTCAGCTTTCGTTCCAAGATTCGACGCGCGAACTGAACGATTTTCTGTCGAGCACGCGCACGTTCGACTTGAAGCGACGCGTGGCGGCGCTCATCAAAGCGCAGGGCTATCCGATGGTGCTCAACTGCGTGCTCCATCGATACAATCTGCCGCACGTGGCTCAAATCATCGAGCTCGCGCTCGAAATCGGCGCCGAATACTTGGAACTCGCGAACACGCAGTACTACGGCTGGGCGCTTTTGAACCGCGCGCAATTGATGCCGACGATCGAGCAGTTGCGCGAAGCGGAGGCCGTCGTCGAACGATATCGCGCGCAAGCGGGCGATCGCTGTCGCATCCTGTTCGTCGTGCCCGATTACTTCGAATCGAGGCCGAAAGCCTGCATGAACGGATGGGGCTCGGTCTTTCTCGGCATCGGCCCCGATGGCACGGCCCTGCCCTGCCACGCCGCGCGTTCGCTTCCGGGGCTCTCACTGCCGCGCGTACAAGAATCGTCCCTCGAGCACATCTGGTATGAGAGCGACGCTTTCAACGCCTTCCGCGGCGAACACTGGATGCGCGAACCGTGCGCCACGTGCGACGAGCGAACGAGCGACCACGGCGGCTGCCGATGCCAAGCATTCCTACTGACGGGCGATGCGGCCGCAGCCGACCCGGTGTGCTCGAAATCGGCTCACCACGGCGTGATCGAACATGCCGTCGAATTCGCGCGTCGTCCGAGCGAGCGCGAACGATCGCAACCGCTCGTGTTCCGCCGCGCCCCGCAACTCGCCAAACGGGCGCCTCTCGCGCCTGCGGTCGCGCCGGAAAACGCCAAATAGCGCGCGCCGCCCTCGGCCCCGCCCCCGCGCACCGGCTCGCCACCCTGCGCAAGGAACTCCGACAACGCTGATCATGTCTGCATAAGACCGAGGCAAACGTCGCCGGAGCGGCGACAGCTGCCACGACCGCATTGTTCGCTTGTCAGGAGAATCCATGCAACGCCGTCGATTCATCGCCATCACCGGGACTACGCTCGCGTCGAGCGCGCTTTCGCTGGCCGGATGCACGACCACACCGCTTTCCACGTCGGGTACGCCTGACGCGAACGCCGGGCGTCGCGCGACGATCGACGCCGACGTCGAGGCCACGCTGACGCGCCTTTACGCAACGGTGCAGGGGTCGCGCGAACTCGTCGCCCGCGCAAGCGGCGTACTCGTGTTTCCGTCCGTCATTTCGGCCGGCTTCTGGGTCGGTGGGCAGTACGGTAAGGGCGCTCTGCGCGTCGGCGGGCAAACGAGCGGCTACTATAGCCTCACGGCGGGATCGTTCGGCTTGCAGATCGGCGCGCAATCGAAGGCGATCGTCATGCTGTTCATGACGCAAGCCGCGCTCGATCAGTTCACGAGCAGCCAGGGGTGGGCGGCGGGCGTCGATGCCACGGTAGCCGTGGTCAATGTGGGGGCGAACGGCAATGTCGATACGTCGACGGCAACGCAACCCGTTGAAGCCTTCGTGCTCACGAATGCAGGCCTGATGGCCGGCGTGTCGTTAGAAGGCACGAAGATCTCGAGACTGATCATCTGACGCTTCACCGCCCATGACGGCGGGCGAATCGACGAATCCACGCACGGGCGAATGGCGAATCAGTTCGCCCGAGCCGCCGCGCTTCGCCGCCGCCTCACCGCTTGGGCGAGCGTGTCGAGCACGGGCTCGGTCTGAGCCCAGCTCAAACATGCATCGGTAATCGACACGCCATAACGCAGCGGCACGCCCGGGCGCAAATCCTGCCGGCCGGCTTCGAGGTGGCTCTCGACCATGACGCCCACGATGCGCTGCTCGCCGCCCTCGAGCTGTGCGGCGATGTCGTTCGCGACGTCGATCTGCCGTTCGTGCGCCTTGCCCGAATTCGCATGCGAGCAATCGATCATCACCTGCTCGCGCAGGCCCGCCTCACGGAGCACGGCGCAACATTGCTCGACGCTTTGCGCGTCATAGTTGGGCCCCTTCTTGCCGCCGCGCAAAATCACGTGCGCATCGTGATTGCCGCGCGTTTCGAAGATCGCCGCCATGCCCATCTTCGTCATGCCCATGAACGCGTGGCTCGCGCGTGCGGCGACGATGGCGTCGGCCGCGATCTGCACGTGTCCGTCGGTGCCGTTCTTGAAGCCGATCGGGCAGCTCAATCCCGATGCGAGTTGGCGATGGCTCTGGCTCTCCGTCGTACGCGCACCGATGGCACCCCAGGCGATGAGATCCGCGATGTACTGCGGGCCCAGCAAGTCGAGAAATTCCGTTGCCGCCGGCAAACCCATGCCGTTGACGTCGAGCAGCAATCGCCGCGCGGCACGCAGCCCCTCGTTGATGCGGAAACTTCCATCGAGCCGCGGATCGTTGATGTAGCCCTTCCAACCTACCGTCGTTCGGGGCTTTTCGAAGTACACACGCATGACGATCAGCAAGTCGTCTTTCAGTTCGTCGGCAACGGCGCGCAGCCGGCTCGCGTATTCGATGGCTTGATCGTGATCGTGGATCGAACATGGCCCGACCACGGCGACGAGCCGATCGTTGCGGCCGTGCAAGATATCGCCGATCTCCATCCGCGTGCGCTCGACTAGCGTTTGGACTTCCGGCGGCACGGGCAGCTCGTCTTGCAACAGCGCCGGCGCGATCAGCGGACGCACGGCACCGATGCGCACGTCGTCGATGCGCGTCGCGTCTTGCGTGGCGTCCGCAACGCCGACTTCTCGATCTTGGGAAGGGTTGTCGAGGCTTCTCATAAACGTGGCTCCAGGCCGCATGCGAAGCTTCGATTATGGCACTTACGAGACGGCCGGTGACGGCCGATGCAAGCAGAAGAGGGGGAATGTTGCACGCGGCGATACCCGCACGCAACGTGAACCGGACCGCACGCATGCGCGGCCCGAATGTGCGGCAGCTTACTTCGGCTTACTTTTCTTCGCCCTTGATCTGCGGCAGAGCCGACGCCTCCCCCGGCGTCAGCAGGCCGACTTGCGAGTAGATGCGCAGCTTCTCGCGCGTATCGGTGATGTCGAGATTGCGCATCGTCAGTTGACCGATCCGATCGCGCGGCGAGAAAGTCGATTGAACCTTCTCCATCGACAACCGCTCAGGCTGATAAGTCAGATTCGGCGACTTCGTGCTGAGAATCGAATAATCGTTGCCGCGGCGCAGTTCGATTTTTACTTCGCCCGTGATCGCGCGCGCGACCCACCGCTGTGCCGTTTCGCGCAGCATGATGGCTTGCGGATCGAACCAGCGGCCTTGATAAAGCAAGCGGCCGAGACGGCGGCCGTTGTCGCGGTACTGTTCGATCGTGTCTTCGTTATGAATGCCCGTGACCAGACGCTCATAGGCGATGAACAGCAGCGCGAGCCCCGGGGCTTCGTAGATGCCACGGCTCTTCGCTTCGATGATGCGATTTTCGATCTGATCGCTCATGCCCAGGCCGTGACGGCCGCCGATCCGATTGGCTTCCAGCATCAGTTCGACGGCATCCGAGAACTCGACGCCGTTCAGCGCCGTCGGCCGCCCTTCCTCGAAGCGGATCGTCACTTCTTCACTGGCGACTTGAACGTCGTCGCGCCACGACGCCACACCCATGATCGGGTTGACGATCTTGATGCCGCTTTCCAGGCTTTCGAGATCCTTCGCCTCGTGCGTGGCACCGAGCAGGTTCGAATCGGTCGAATAGGCTTTTTCGGCCGACATCTTGTACGCGAAGCCCGATTGGCGCATGAACTCCGACATTTCGGCACGACCGCCGAGCTCGTCGATGAACTGCTGATCGAGCCAAGGCTTGTAGATCTTCAAATTCGGGTTGACGAGCAAGCCGTAGCGGTAGAACCGCTCGATGTCGTTGCCCTTGTATGTGCTGCCGTCGCCCCAGATGTTGACGCCGTCTTCCTTCATCGCCGCGACGAGCATCGTGCCCGTGACCGCGCGGCCCAGCGGCGTGGTGTTGAAGTAGGTTACGCCGGCCGTCGAAACGTGGAACGCGCCGCATTGCAGTGCCGCGATGCCTTCGGCCACGAGTTGCGCGCGGCAATCGATCAACCGCGCACCGGCGGCGCCGTATTCGAGCGCGCGGCGGGGAATCGAATCGTAGTCTTCTTCGTCGGGCTGGCCGAGATTGGCCGTGTAGGCATACGGGACGGCGCCCTTGAGCTTCATCCAGTGCAGCGCGGCACTGGTATCGAGGCCGCCGGAGAAGGCGATACCGACCTTCTGGCCCGTCGGGAGGCTTTCAAGAATTGTACTCATGAAGGAAACCGTTCAATCGAGAATGGAGGGTAAATCGAGCCTACCGGCCGTCGGGAGCCGCGCCGCGCCCGGATTGGGCACAAGCGACGCGCAAAACGCTATTGTAGCCGGTGCGCGAACCGCCGCCCGATTTGGCCGACGACCGGCCTCCTGCGCTACGCCGCGGCTAAAGCGCAGAACCGTTCCAGATCGATGTTTCCGCCGCTGACGATCACGCCGACGCGCTTGCCCTCGAGCGAGGCCTTCAGATTCAACGCAGCGGCCAGGCCCAGGCAACCGGTCGGTTCGACGATCATCTTCATACGCGCCGCGAAGAATTTCATCGCGCCGATCAGTTCTTCGTCCGTCGCCGTGACGATGTCGTTGACGTCGCGCTTGATGATGCCGAACGTGTAGTTGCCGAGATGCTGCGTCTGGGCGCCGTCGGCGATCGTCTTCGGCGTATCGATATGAACGATGTTTCCGCTGCGCAGCGATTGTTGGCCGTCGTTCCCGGCTTCCGGCTCGACGCCGTACAAGACGCATCGCGGGGCGAGCGCCCGCGTCGAGAGCGCGGTGCCCGAGAGCAGCCCACCGCCGCCTAACGGCACGAACAGATAATCGAGCGCCCCGACTTCCTCGAACAGTTCCTTCGCGGCCGTGCCCTGTCCGGCTAGGACGTCCGGATGGTCATAGGGCGGAATCAACGTGAGGCCCTGCTCCTGCGCTAGACGGCGGCCAATGGCTTCGCGGTCTTCCGAATAGCGGTCGTACATGACAACGTGCGCACCGTACTCTTTCGTGGCAGCGACTTTCGCGGCAGGCGCGTCGTGCGGCATGACGATCGTGGCCGGAATGTTCAGAATCTTCGCGGAAAGCGCGATCCCTTGCGCATGATTGCCCGACGAAAACGCGACGACGCCGGCCTTGCGCTGCTGCGGCGAGAATTTCGACAGCGCATTGAAGGCGCCGCGAAACTTGAAGGCGCCCATGCGCTGGAAGTTCTCGCACTTGATGAACACATCGGCTCCGATACGTTCGTTCAGCGTGCGCGATGTGTGGACCGGCGTACGGTTGGCCGCACCGGCGATACGCTGGGCCGCCGCTTCGACGTCGGCATAGGTGGGGAGTTCGCTGGTGGTCATATGAAGCTCGCGATATTCGTTGACGAATCTTATCAAGGATTCGGACGGCCACTGTATCTGGCGTTGCGGCGATCGATGGAAACGATCGCGCAGCACCTAGGCGTATCGCGCGCGACCGTCTATAACGACGCGAAGTAGCGGAAAAAAATTTGTCGTCGCCTGTCCTTCCGCCTGCCGCTCGCGCGTCATTGTCATGGCGGACCGATCCGATTGCGTCCGCCACCACCCCACCGAGGAGGCTTATATGCAATACCTATTGATGATTTATTCGGCGGAAAGCGCCTGGCAGCGGCTAACCGACAGCGAACGACAAGAAGGCGTCGCGGCGTATCAGGCTTACACCGAGTCGCTGCGTCGGGCGGATGTCCTGCTCGGCATGAATCGGCTGCAACCCACGGATACGGCCACTACCGTGCGGGTCATCGACGGAAAACCGCAGGTACTCGACGGGCCGTATTGCGATTCGAAGGAGCAACTGGCCGGCTATTACTTGATCGATGCGCCGAACCTGGATGCGGCGATCGCCTTGGCGGCGCGTTGCCCGGGCGCGAGCCACGGCGTGATGGAAGTCAGGCCGATCTGGACGATGCCCTACGAGCCGGCGCCCAACGCATGAGTGTATCCGGCGGCGAGTGCGACGCGGCCAGCACCGCCCGTTCGCTCGCGGAAGCCGTCGCGCGCCGCAGCTACGGCAAGCTCGTGGCGCTACTGTCGATGCGCACGCGGGATGTTAGCGCGGCGGAAGATGTGCTGGCCGACGCGTTCGCGGCCGCGCTCGCCGATTGGCCTAAGCACGGCTGCCCCGACAATCCCGAGGCTTGGCTGATGACAGTCGCGCGGCGTCGGGCGATCGATGCCGCTCGTCATCGCCGCATCGGGGACGAACTGATGAGCCAGTTCGCCCTGCTCGCCGACGAGATCGACGAAAGCGACCCGAGCGCCTTGCCTGACCGGCGGCTGGCGCTCTTGTTCGCGTGCACGCACTCGGCGCTCGACGCCGCCATCCGCACTCCGTTGATGTTGCAGGTCGTCCTCGGGCTCGACGCGAAGACGATCGCGTCCGCCTTTTTGATGTCCCCTGCGGCGATGGGCAAGCGCTTGGCGCGAGCGAAGAAGAAGATCCGCGACGCCGGGGTACCGTTCAGCGTGCCCCAGCGCGAGGAGTTGCCCGGGCGGCTCGATGCGGTGCTGGAAGCCGTCTATGCCGCGTTCGCGGAAGCATGGAGCGACCCGGTGGCGGGCGATACCGTGCGGCAGGGCTTGGCCGGCGAAGCGCTATTCCTCGCGCAATTGCTCGTGGAGCTGCTGCCCGACGAGCCCGAAGCGCTCGGTCTGCTCTCGTTGATGCTGTTTGCACAGGCACGGCGCGAGGCACGCCGCGATGCAGGGGGAGACTACGTGCCGTTGTCTCGGCAAGACCCGAAGACGTGGAACGCGGCCATGATCGACGCGGCCGATACGTTGCTGCTGCGCGCGTGCACGTTCAATGCGATCGGACGCTTTCAGCTCGAGGCCGCGCTGCAATCGGCGCATGTGCACCGGTGCCGGACGCGGCGGCCGAATTGGGACCAAGTTGTGCAACTGTATGACGCGCTGCTGGCGATCGCAGCGTCGCCGGTGATTGCGGTGAACCGCGCGATCGCGCTGGCGGAACGCGATGGGCCGCAGGCTGCGCTCGATGCGCTTGCGCCCTATGCGGACGATCCACGTTTAGCCGAGTACCAGCCCTATTGGGCGGCGCGCGCGGATCTGCTCACGCGTGCGGGGGCGACGGCCGACGCGCTCGTTGCGTACGATATGGCGATCGGCCTCGAGCGCGACCCCGCGGTGCGCCGGTTTTTGCAGCGCAGGCGGGGGCAAGTGGCTGCGCAAAGCAATTGAAGCCGGCATTCACCGGCCCCGAACACCGCCCGGCGGCGGGGGCTGGCAATGAACCCCGGCGTCACCCATCACGGTTGCGGCTTTTTGTAAGCCACGCAATCCACCTCGACCTTGCAGTCGATCACCATGCTCGACACCACGCACGCGCGTGCCGGCGGGTGTTCACCAAAGTACTCGCGAAACACCTTGTTGAAAGAGGCGAAGTCGCGCGGATCGTCAAGCCACACGCCGCAGCGCACGACGTCTTGCGCGCCATATCCGGCCTCGCCAAGGATCGCAAACAAGTTCTGTAGGGTTTTGTGCGACTGTTCGACGATGCCGCCAGGGATAACCTCACCGTTTTCCATTGGCGTCTGACCCGAGACGTACAGCCAGCCGTCCGCTTCGACCGCACGCGCAAACGGCATGTGCTGACCACCGGTACCCTTACCGCCTTCCACGCCATAGCGCTTCATCGACGCTCTCCTTACCAATCGCGATCTGCGTAGTGTCTTCGCATCTTCGCGTGTTGTCCAAACTGTTTGGGCTTGGCGGTTGCCATGGTCGAGCCGCCGTGCGGCGCCATCGACCCACGGCGCCTTATCCCGGGTTTAATTGGGGCACTGACCGCCGTGCCCCGGGGCGTGTAAACTGCTGCCTTTTTGCTTTTCGGCAATGATGCACGTTCCCGAGCGCAAGGCCTTCAGCGGCCCCGCGCTCATCCGCTTGCTCGCCCGTCTGACGGACGCCAACTTCCCGGAGTCCCGGCAACCGCTCGCCGACCGGCTGGCCCAATGGCTCGTCTGGACCGACGCGATCGCGCTGTCCGCGGCGCTGGGCGGCACCGCGTCTGCCGCTGCATCGCGCGACGCCGCGCCCGATCAAGCGCCCGAGGCGTTGTGCATGCGCGTACGCACGTCGCTCACGAACGCCATCGCTCGCGATGCCATGCTCGTGCCGCAGCGCCAACGCATACACGCGCGCCATCGTCAGGTTCATGCGCCGGCCGATACGGCGCCGGAGTACGCGGCGTTTCGCCAGTGCTATCTGTCGTTGCAGGAGCAGATGGATTCCGCGATCGGCAATCTACGCACATTGCTGCGCGGGATGCTCGCGGGCCGCGATAGCGCGATGGCACGGCTCGCCTCCGTCGACACGGTGATGGAGCGCGTGCTCGGCGTGCGCGAGCACAACGCGCTCGCGGCCGTGCCGGGGCTGCTCGCGGGCCATTTCGAGCGCCTGCGCGACGCGGAACTCGCGGAACTCGCGGAACTGGCGGCGCATGACGCGCCGGCGCGCGCGCCCGAACCGACAGCGCATGCTTCAGATACGCCGACGCTCAAGGATGGGCCCTGGCTGGACGTGTTTCGCAAGGACATGCAAAGCGTGCTGTTCGCCGAACTCGAGATTCGTTTTCAACCGGTCGAAGGGCTGCGCGCTGCCCTTCGAACCTGCTAACCAGGACCCCATGTCCCGATATCGCCTCGACCTCGTCGTCTTCTTCGCTGGGCTCGCCGTCGTTTGCTGGATCGGCGCGGGCTACGTCAGCTCGAATCCGCTCGCGCTCGCCGTTACGCTGCTGATCGGCGTCTGTTATGTCGCGGGTGCACTCGAGTTGCATCGCTATCATCAACGCACGTCGAACCTCGCTCAGGCCGTCGCGGCACTCTCCGCGCCGCCTGCGCGGCTGGACGCGTGGCTCGAGCGCGTGCATCCCTCGCTGCGCGGCACCGTGCGGCTGCGCGTCGAAGGCGAGCGCGCCGCGTTGCCGGGACCGTCGCTGACACCCTATCTCGTCGGGCTCTTGGTGCTGCTCGGGATGCTGGGCACGCTGCTCGGCATGGTGACGACGTTACGCGGCACCGGCGCCGCGCTCGACAGCGCGACGGATCTCGCGGCGGTGCGCGCGTCGCTCGCCGCGCCGATCAGAGGCTTGGGCTTCGCATTCGGAACGTCGATCGCGGGCGTCGCGACGTCCGCGATGCTCGGGCTGCTGTCGGCCTTGTGCCGGCAAGCGCGGCTGGAAGCCGCGCGCCGGCTCGACGAACGCATCGTCACGACACTGCGAACCTTTTCGCAGGTGTGGCGGCGCGAGGAAAGCTTTAGGCTGATGCAGCGCCAAGCGGATGCCATGCCGGCGCTCGTGGATCGCCTGCAAACGATGATGGCCGCGATCGAGCAGCGCAACATGGCACTGCAGGAGCAACAACTCGCGAATCAACAGGCGCTGCACGCCAGTATCGAGCGTGCATACACGACGCTGGCCTCGTCGGTAGGCCGTTCGTTGCGCGACAGCGCGGCTGAGAGCGCGCGTGGCGCGAGCGCCGCGATCGAGCCCGTCGTACAGGCGACGATGGCCGGGCTTTCACGCGAGATCACGGCGCTCGGCGCTACCGTCACCGACGCCGTGCAACGGCAGCTCGATGGCCTATCGAGCGGCTTCGAGGCATCGACGGCAACGGTGGCGAACCTGTGGACGGACGCGCTAAAGGCGCATCAGCGCTCGTCCGACACGCTCGTCGATGAATTGCGCGTCGCACTGGAGCGCTTCAACGGCACGTTCGAGCAACGATCGTCGGCATTGCTGGAAGGCGTAGCGGAGCGCGTCGATGCGGGCGTCGGCAGCGTGTCGGCGGCGTGCAATGCCGCGCTGAATCAGCAGCAAGGCGCGAGCGAAGCGCTGGCCGCCCGCCACGAGCAGGCGCTCACGGCAACCGTCGCCACGTTCGAACAGCACGCCGCGTCGCTGCTGCGCACGCTCGAAGCGTCCCACGCGGCCATGCAACAGCAGCAAACAGCATGCGACGAAGCGCGCCTTCATGCCTGGACCGGCGCGCTCGACGCGATGGCGAAGTCGTTGGGCGACGAATGGCGCGCAAGCGGCGAAGATACCGCAAGCCGCCAGCGGGCGATCTGCGACACGCTCGCCCAAACGGCCCACGACATCGCCAAGCAAGCCGAAGCGCACGCCGCCGGCACGATCGCGGAAATCGCTCAACTCGTGCAAGCGGCTTCGGAAGCGCCGCGCGCCGCGGCGGAAGTGGTCGCCCAGCTGCGTGAAAAACTCTCCGACAGCATGGTTCGCGACACGGCCATGCTCGAAGAGCGCGCGCGTTTGCTCGACACACTCGGTACGCTGCTCGAAGCCGTCAATCATGCGTGCACCGAGCAACGCAGCGCCGTCGACGCGCTTGTATCCTCATCGGCGGACTTGCTCGCGCGAGTTGGCTCGCAGTTCTCCGATATCGTCGAAACGCAAGCCCGCCAGCTCGGTGGCGTCGCCGCGCAGATCACGGGCAGTGCGGTGGAAGTCGCCAGCCTGGGCGATGCGTTCGGCGCCAGCGTGCAGGAATTCGGCGCATCGAACGAGCGGCTCGTCGCGCATTTGCAGCGGATCGAATCCGCGCTCGACCGCTCGCTTGCGCGCAGCGATGAGCAACTGGCGTACTACGTCGCGCAGGCGCGCGAGGTGATCGACCTCAGCATGCTGTCGCAGAAGCAGATCGTCGAAGACCTTCAGCAGCTTGCCGTGCAGCGCGCATCGAGCGGAGCCGAAGCGGCATGAACGACGAGATCGACGGCGGCGCACAGCCGAGCGCGCCGGTTTGGCCGGCTTTCGCCGATCTCATGTCGGTGCTGGTGGGCGCGTTCGTGCTGATCCTCGTTGGCGTCATTGGCTTGCAACTCGAGTTGTCGGCACGACTCGAGGATCAAGTGAAGCAACGGCAGCTCGAGGCGCAGCGGCGCAAGACGCTCGAACAGGCGCTGGCAGGTCCGCTCGCGGCGGGACGCGTGACGCTCGTGAACGGCCGCATCGGGATCAGCGGCAGCCTGCTGTTCGCGCTGAACTCGGATCAGTTGCAGCCGCAGGGCCTCGAATTGCTGAAGTCGCTGGCCGGCCCCCTCACCGTTTATTTGCGATCGCACGACGAAATCCTCATGGTGAGCGGCTTCACCGACGACCATCAAGTGCGCGCGGGCAACCGCCGCTTTGCCGATAACTGGGAGCTCTCCGCGCAACGCGCGCTGACCGTGACGCGCGCATTGATCGACGCGGGCGTGCCGGCTCAATCGGTATTCGCGGCGGCGTTCGGCGCACAGCAGCCGGTCAGCTCGAACGCCAATGAGGCCGGCCGGGCTAAAAACCGTCGCGTCGAAATCGCGCCGGTTCCGAAGCGCTCGGGCGCCGCGACAGACCAACATGGATAGCGGCGTGGACGACATCGGCGGCACGAGCGACACGCCGCCCGTTCGTGCGACGCTCGATGCGTGGCGCGCGGGCGGCGCCGACCGCGTGAATCCGACGCGCTTTCGTTTCATCGATGCGCTGGCGCGGCGCGCGGCGGGGCACGAGGGCGAGGTGCGGCGCGTGCTCGATGAACGGCTGGCCGCGTTGATTGCCGATTACTCGCGCGATATTGAACGCGCCGAGGCTGAACGCGCGGAGGCCGAGGCCATCGTCGTGCGTGTCGATGGTGCGGGAAAGCGCAGCGAGCCTGCCCACCATGCCGTTGCCGGCGCGCACAGCACGCCAACGCAAAACGTGCCGCGCGCGAGTGCGCTCGCCGAATTGGTGAGCCTGCTGACGAAGCGTGCCACGGCCAACCCTGCAAGCGAAGCATCGGCGTCGCGCGGCGCGCTCGATCTCCCTTCGCATGACCGCGATCGTTTACCCGATCTGCCCGTGCTCGACTACTTCCGCGAAACCTGGTCGAAATTCAGCACGGAGAAGACGCTGCGGCAGTCGCTCGAACAAGTGCCGGACAACGCGGGGCCGCTCAATTCGAATAGCCTCATCCATCGTTCACTCTCGCTGATGCGGGCGCTGTCGCCCGGTTACTTGCAGCAATTTCTGTCGTACGTCGAGGCGCTGTCATGGATGGAGCAACTCCCCGTGCCAGTGGCCGGAGCGGGGACGGGAGCGGGAGCCGGAGCAGCCACCGCAGCCGCGCCCGCCGCCGAGGCAGCGCGCACGGGCGGCGCGAAAAAGGCCGTGCGGGGCAAGGCCACGACGCGCTAGCGTTCGGAGCGTTCGCAGCGCGGAACCGTGGCCAGGGCGCAACAGACCGTTTGATACCATGCACCCTTTCCCGAACAAGCCAACCGCAGCGTGACGCACCGATTCATGACGACCGTACGAGATTTCTGCATCAAATGGGTGGGCCGCGTCGCGCGGTTCGCGGCGTTATGCTCCCATCTCACGGTGGCGTTGATCGGCTTGTTCGCGCAACTGACGAAAGCCGCCCTCGCCGCTGCTTGGCACCATGTGCGGCATCCCACGCGGCGCGGCGTCTTGCTGACCCTTGCCACGCCGCCCGCACTCGTCGTGCTGTACGTGCTCGTGCTGATCCCGTTTACCCCCAGCATCAGCGACATCCGCAAGGCACGCGTCGATCGGCCGGCGCAGATTCTTTCGCGGGACGGTAAGCTCCTGGCCGAGTTCAAGCCGTCGAACCGGGAATGGGTGACGTTGAAGGAAATCTCGCCGCACATGGTCGACGCGCTGATTTCGACGGAGGATCACCGCTTCTACCAGCATCACGGCATCGACTGGAGGCGCACATTGTCCGCGGCGTTGCACACGTTCGGCGGCGACCGCCAGGGCGGCTCGACGATCACGCAGCAGCTCGCGCGCAACTTATATCCGGATGAGGTGGGGCGCGCGCCCACGCTCACGCGCAAGATCAAGGAAGCGATCACCGCGGAAAAGATCGAGATGGCCTACAGCAAGGACCAAATACTCGAGACTTACCTGAACACGGTACCGTTCCTCTACAACGCGTACGGCGTCGAGATGGCCGCGCGAACCTACTTCGACAAGTCGGCCGACCAACTCGATATCCTGCAGGCCGCGACGCTCACCGGAATGTTGAAGGGCAACAGCTACTACAACCCCGTTATCAACCCCGAGCGCGCATTGCAACGGCGTAACACCGTGCTGGCGCAGATGGTCAAGTACGGCCGCTTGACCCCCGCCGCGTTCGACAAGCTCAAGACCAAGCCGCTGTCGGTCGACTTCGAGCGTCAGGTGGAGCCGCCCGGGCCCGCGCCGCATTTCGCGCAGCAATTGCGCAAGTGGCTCATCGGCTGGGCCGATGCGAACGGCTACAACATCTACTCGGACGGCCTCATCGTCCATACGACGATCGATTCGCGCCTGCAAGCGATGGCCACCGCGGCGGTCGCGCTGCAAGCCAGGCAGTTGCAATCGATCGCGAACGCGCAGTGGAGCGGCCGCGCGGGCTGTTCGCCGTCGAACGATCTGTTCAAGACATTCATGCGCGAATCGCCCGAATATCGCAGCGCACGCGCCACCGGTGAGAGCGACGGGGACGCACTGAAGCAACTCGGCACCGACCGCGGCTTCGTGCGCCGCCTTTGCCACGACAAAACCGAGGTTCAAGCAGGCTTTCTCGCGATCGATCCGCGCAACGGACAGATCAGGGCCTGGGTGGGCAGCCGCGATTTCGCCGAAGAACCGTTCGATCACGTGCAACAGGCGCGCCGTCAGCCCGGCTCGACGTTCAAGCCGTTCGTATACGGCGCGGCGTTCGCGGCCGGTGCGAAGCCTACCGATACGTTTATCGATCAGCCGGTCGAGATCCCGCTCAAGGGGGGCGAAATCTGGCGCCCGGACGACGACGAACCGCCCACCGGTAAACCGATGACGCTGCGCAACGCCCTCGCATATTCCAACAACCGCGTCACGGCGCAGCTGATCGAGCAGGTTGGCCCGGAGCGCGTGGCGCGCCTAGCGCGGGCGATGGGCGTACGAGACAGCAAGCTCGATCCGGTGCCGTCGCTCGCGCTCGGCACGAGCCCGGTGACGGTCAAGGAGATGGTGTCGGCCTATGCGACGATCGCGAACGACGGTGCGTATATCGAACCGCGCATGGTGACGAGTATCGACG
>JBQCDS010000416.1:0-2276 GCA_051961035.1 Trinickia sp.
AAGGTTGCGACGAGTTATCCACAGATTCTGTGGAAAAGTTTGTGGAAAGCGTGGCGGAAAGCCCCGGCCCGCCAGGTGTTTAGTGGGTTGCCGGAAAAACGTGCCGGCATAGCGCGGCACCGACGACTATCATGGAAGGCTCGGGCCGAGCCCATGGGCATCGGCGTGTCGTTCTCACTGCAAGGAGCCAGAGCCATGACATACAAGATCGAAGTCGTTGTCGGCAGTTTGCGGCGCGAATCATTCAACAAGCAGCTCGCGCACGCCCTGGCCAAGCTGGCGAGTAGCGAGTTCGAATTTTCGTTCCTCGACATCGGCTCGCTGCCGCTGTACAGCCAAGACTACGACTCGAATTTTCCCGATGTGGCCAAGCAGTTGAAAGCGAAGGTGGAGGCTGCGAGCGGATTGCTGTTCGTCACACCGGAATACAACCGCTCGATGCCGGGTGTGCTCAAGAATGCGCTGGATTGGGGCTCGCGGCCTTGGGGCACCAATTCATGGAAAGACAAGCCGGCGGCCGTGTGCGGAATTTCCGTCGGCGCCACGGGTACCGCGCTCGCGCAGCAACATCTGCGCAATGTCCTCGCCTACCTGGATGTGCCGACGCTCGGGCAGCCCGAAATCTTTCTCAAGCATACCGATTCGTTCTTCGACGGCGCGGGCGCGATCGCAAACGAGGACACGCGCAAGTTTCTAACGACCTTCATGCAGCGTTTCGAGGCATGGGTCAAGCGTCACCATGCCGCGGCATAACTGCCTATCGACTCTCGGAGCCCGGCGCGTCGGTGCGATGGGTTTCTTCGTTTTCCAGGTACTCGTCGGGGATGACGGGCGCGCGCGATGTTAAAGGCTGCTCCGGCTGCGGCGCCGCTGTCGCGGCAGCGGCCGCGGCAGCCTCACTGCGTCCCGATGTAAACACCGCGCCCATCCCCGGAGCGGACCCCGCCGCGACGGCGGTCGCCGCTGCCTCCGTCGTCGCCCGATCGCCAGCGGGCGGCAGGTGCGCTTGCTGCTCGACGCTGTCGCGCGTGTAGCTGTACACCGCGCTATGCGGTGTCGAAGACACGGACGTCGCGGACGGCGCAGGCACGCTCGGCCGAAGGCCGAGTTCTTCGAGCGGCGAATGAGAGCGTGTGACTTCGTCCATCGGCGGGCTCCACGTCGAAGCTCGCTCTTCGATATCGAGCGGGCCCATTGCTTCGAGCGTCGTTCGGGTGAGCTGAGCGAGCGCATCGGTGGACGCATCGACGCAAATCATGACAGCGCCCCGCCTCACGGCTTCGGCATAGTGCGCGCGTTCGCGCTCGGGAGGCGCGCTTTCGAACAGCGATTCGAAAAAGCGCTCGATGCTCGCCAGCAAACCCTCGCTCGGGGCCGGCACGGGTTCGCGCGCCGAAGTGGCATCGCTCGCATAAGTGGGCTCGCATTTGGCCTTCAGCGTCACGCCCTCGCGGGCAACCCCGGCCGCGACGAGCGCATCGCGCGCGGCTTCGGCCTGGGGATACGTATCGAAAAACGCGATAACGGTGTGCTGCATGATGACCTCCTCGATGCTGGGTTACCGATAGCGGCGCGCAAAACTCGCGCCCCCTCGCTTTACGTCGCCTTGCCGTGCGCGTCGACGCGGATTTCCCTCTCACGGGCGATGGTTTGGAGCATCGATTCCAACAAAGCGATATCAAACGGTTTCGACAGCACGCGCACGTTCACGCTTCGCGCACGCTCGAGCTCTTGCGCGTACCCCGTGATGAGAATGACAGGCAGCGGCGCGTCAAGCGCCTGAGCGGCTTCCGCTAGATCGATGCCATTCGCGATCCCTGGCATGTGGATGTCTGACACCAACACGTCGAACGGATCGCTGGAGCGCGACGGTGTGTCGGCGATGAGCCGCAGCGCGGCATCGGCGTTGAATGCGCACGTGACGCGATGGCCCATCATACGCAGCAGCGCTTCCGTGCCGGCCGCGACTTCGTCGTTGTCTTCGACGAGCAGCACGTGCAAGCTGGCAGGCGGCCGCGCGTCGACGATCCGCTGCGTATCCGGCGGTATCGCGGCGGGCGCCTCGTCGGCGCGCGGCAAGTAAAGCCGCACCGCCGTGCCGGTGCCCGGTGTGCTGTCGATGGTCGCGAGCCCGCCCGAGCGGTCGCAGAACGCGAAGACCTGCGGCAGCCCGAGGCCGGTGCCCATGCCTTTCGGCTTAGTCGTGAAGAGCGGCTCGAACGCATGGGCCAGCACGTCACGGGGCATGCCCGAGCCGGTATCCTCGAGCGAAATCT
>JBQCDS010000417.1:0-15444 GCA_051961035.1 Trinickia sp.
CGAGCCCGTGCATCAAGAGTTGGCGCACGGCGGTGGTGCCGCGCAGGCACCGCTTGTGCTGCACGCCGCGCATTTGTCGAAGACGTTCGACGCGTCGGGCGCACTGCTGCGCGCCGTCGACGATGTCTCGCTCGACCTCGCCGCAGGCGAGACGCTTGGACTCGTCGGCGAATCCGGCAGCGGTAAGTCGACGCTCGCGAAGCTGCTCGTCGGCTTGATCGCGCCGGACAGCGGCGGCGTCTTGGAGCTCGACGGCAAGCCGCTACCGGCGCATGTCGCGCGCCGCGACGAGGAGCAAGTCAAATCGCTTCAAATCGTTTTTCAAAACCCCGACTCGGCCTTGAATCGTGCGCACTCGGTGAAGCGGCTCATCGGCCGCGCGCTGTCCAAGCTCGGCGCGTTGCGCGGGCGCGCGCACGGCGCCCGCCTCGCCACGCTGACGCAGGCCGTGCGGCTACCGTCGCGCTATCTCGATGCGCGCACGCGGCAACTGTCGGGGGGGCTCAAACAGCGCGTCGCGATTGCACGCGCGTTCGCCGGCGATCCACGCGTCGTCGTCTGCGACGAGCCGACCTCCGCGCTCGACGTCTCGGTGCAAGCGGCCATTTTGAATTTGCTTGCCGATTTGCAGCGCGCGCACGGCGTCAGCTACGTCTTCATTTCGCACGATCTGCATGTCGTGCGCTATGTCGCCGATCGCATCGCCGTGCTGTACGTGGGCCGCCTGCTCGAGATCGGGCCCGCGCATGCTGTCTTCGATGGGCCACATCACCCGTATACGGAGGCACTGCTGTCGGCGATGCCGACGTTCGGTACACCTAACGCTGCGTCGAAGGAACGCATTCGCTTGAGGGGCGATCCGCCGAGCGCGGCCTCGCCGCCTACGGGGTGCGTGTTCCATACGCGTTGTCCGCGCAAGCTCGGCGCAGTGTGCGAACAGATCGATCCGCCGTTCGCCGACGCGGGTGACGGACATCGCATTCGCTGTCACATCCCGGTGATCGAGCTGCGCACACTGCAGCGCGAAACGCAGATCGCCTGAGCGAATTGCGTTTGCTCGGCGTCGCTTCGGCCGCGCTCGTGCGCTTCCACTTACTGTTGCACTTGCGCTTGCACGTTCACGCACGCGTTTCTCACAACATATCGAGCGGCACCTTCCGGCGAGGCGGCTTGAATTCGCCGTCGATCGCCGCGAGTTCTTGCTCGCTGAGCACGACATCGAGTGCCTGACGATTCGCGCGAACGTGCTCCACGCTGCCCGCTTTAGGAATGGCGCAGACGTTGGGCTGGGCGAGCACCCACGCAAGCGCGACTTGCACCGGCGACAATTCGCGCTCGCGCGCGATCTCGTCGAGTACCGACCGCTTCGGCAAGCGCATGTGATCGACCGGGCTGTAGGCCATCGCGGGCATGCGATGCGCTTTCAACCAAGGCAGCAAGTCGAATTCGGGCCCTCGGCGCGCGACGTTGTAGAGAATCTGATTCGTGGCACACGCTTTCCCGCCCGCATCGAAGAGCGCTTCCATATCGTCGACGTCGAGATTGCTCACGCCCCAGTGCCGAACTTTTCCGTCGCGCCGCAACGCCTCGAAGCCTTCGATCGTTTCCTCGAACGCAATGCCGCCGCGCCAATGCAGCAAGTACAAATCGAGCCGATCGGTCTTCAAGCGTCTCAGGCTGGCCTCGCACGAAGCGACGACGCCGCGCCGGCTCGCATTGTGCGGGTAGACCTTGCTCACCAGGAAGACGCTTTCGCGCAGCCCGGCGAGCGCTTCGCCAAGCAGCGTTTCGGTCGCTCCCTCGCCATACATTTCGGCCGTATCGATCACCGTCATGCCAAGATCGATGCCCGCGCGCAGTGCGTCGATTTCTGCAGAGCGCCGCTCGCGGCGTTCGCCCATCTCCCAAGTGCCTTGCCCCAGGCGGGCGATACGCTCGCCGTCGGGCAGCGTGACGAAGGCGTCGTCGCGCGTCATGTCCACCTCCATTGATCAACGATCGAACCTGCGATGTAGTGTAGACATCGCCGGGTTCGCTTGCACCTCTCGCCTCGAATGGCGGGTATCAGCGCGCGTAGCCCGCGCTCATCTGGCCGATAACGGCCCTGAGCATGCCGTGATGACATAAAATTGCCGCTTGCCCCTCGCCGCGCACATTCCATGAACAATGCTTCCACGGAAGACCGCTGGCGCGATCTGCGCCCGGATCCGGACAACGATACGCCGCTTTACCTTCAGCTCGCGCGCAAGCTCGGCCAGGCGATTCACGAAAACCGCTGGAACGCCGGCGAAGCGCTGCCCTCCGAGCGCGTGCTGTCGGACGCGCTCGGTGTGTCGCGCATCACGGCTCGCAAGGCGATCGCGCTGCTCGTCGAACAAGGTTTGATACGCCGCACGCAAGGCGCGGGCAGCTTCATCACGCCCCGCTACGACGATCCGCTCTCGCGCCTATCGAGCTTCAGTGAAATGCTGCGCCGGCGCGGCTTCACGCCGAGTTCGAAATGGATCTCGCGCGAAATCCAGCCCGCTAGCCGCGATGAAGTGATTCAACTCGGGTTGTCGCCGGCCGCCGCCGTCACGCGGCTCAAGCGCTTGCGCCTCGCCAACGGCATCGTCATGGCGGTGGAAAATTCGACGCTGCCCGCATCGGTCGTCCCCGATCCGAATGCGATCGGCGATTCGCTCTATAGCTACCTCGAACAGCGCGGCCTTGGGATCGTACGGGCTTTGCAGCATTTCCGCGCCGTCAACGCGGACGAAGAAATCGCGCGGCAGATGGGGATCGCGACGCACGATGCGTTGCTGCTGATCACGCGCATCGGCTACGCGGCCGATCAGCGCGCGATCGAACTCACGGATACGTATTGCCGCAACGATTACTACGACTTCGTCGCCGAACTTCGCAAGTAACCGAGAGCGAGCGCCCGGCCGCGCGCCGCTCGCTCGCTCGCATCGAGCACTATGCCGCCCAGTTCGCCGCGTGCGTGCCGAGCGGCACGGGCGGCCGATCGAATCGCGGCGGCGTGGCCGACATCACCTCCGCCGGCGCCGTGGCCAACACCTTGCCGAACGGCGAATCCATCGTTTGCATCAAGTCGCGAACGTCATCGAGCGAGACGTCCGGCGCGCGCCATCCGTCTGGGATCGTGCCGAACGACTGCAACCATCGTCCCGTCTGCGCGAGCGAGACACGCACGTGCCAACTGCCGCCGTCCACGGCACGACGCATCAACGCCGCCATCGCGCCGAATGCCGCGAGATAGCCCGTCGCGTGATCGAGCGCCTGACACGGCAGATGCTTGGGCGCCGTGCCGCCCGCCGCCTCGCGCTCCGTCCAGGCGATACCGGTTGCCGATTGCACGAGACTGTCGAAGCCACGCCGCTGGGCCCATGGGCCCGTGTGGCCGTACGCACAAATCGACACATAGACGATGCCCGGCTTCGCCCGTGCCAGCGCTTCCGGCGAAAAGCCGTGCGCAGCCAGCGCGCCGGGCCGATAGGCTTGCAAGAAGACATCGGCCTCGTTCGCGAGCGCGTGCAGCGTGGCGCGCGCCTCGTCGCGGCGCAAGTCGAGCAGCGCCGAGCGCTTGCCTCGGCCGTTGTCGACGACGAGCGGCGCGATGTTCGGCAGATGCGGGCCGTTGACGAGCAGCACGTCGGCGCCTTGCTTTTCTAGCGTTCGCCGGGCCCCGGGCCCCGCGATTAGGCGGAACAATTCGAGCACGCCCAACCCGCTGAGCGGCCGCGCGTGCACGGCGCCCGTCCCGCGTAAGACGCCGCGATCGCCCGCGTCGCTCACCTCGCGGCCGATCGGCATGGGCGGTTCGACGCGATCGGCCGCGCCATCGATTCTTTCGATCTCCATGAGCGGCAACGCCGCGAGCGCCGCCGCTTGCTGGAGCGCATTCCATTCGCCGGGATGCCGAATCAACGCTGCGCACAGCCCCGCATCGGCGAGCGCTTGATCGAGCACGGCCCCCTCCCATCCGCGAATCGCTTCGCTGACGGCCGCGTGATCGTCCGCGCAGCCGAGCAGTTTCACGACGCCTTGCCGGTGATGCGGGAAGTTCGTATGCAGTTGAATCCAGCGGCCGTCGCGCGTTTCGTAAAACCCCATCAACGGATCGCGCAACGGCGGGGCGGCGCCATCGTCGATACGCATATACCGTTCGCTGCGAAACACGGCAAGCGCGCGGCGCTGCTCGACTTCGACGCGCTGACGGCGCCCCGTGCGCAACCGGTGGCACTCGGCGGCCGCGAGCGCGGCCGCACCGATCGTGGCACTCGCGAGCGCGCCGACGCGATAGACCGAAGGCAAGCCTGGGTCCTCGCCGATGAGACGAATATCGTCCAATGCGGTTGCGTCGCAACCGGCCAACGACCAAACATGTTCGAGCGCGCTAAAGGCGGTCATGGTGTCAAGGGATCGAAGTGACGATGTCGACGAGTCTAAGATCAGCTTCGACATCGATCAATCTTGTCAAGCCGCGGCTTGGCGCCAACGCGAAGTCGAAACCGGCAACCGTGGACGCGCGAGCGCGGCCTTGTCCGCCGCATCCGCCCGCGGCACCGCACTCGTGACTGCCAGGCGTACATCGCCTCGGCCCGAGCCAATCCACGCCCGCGCCCCGGCGGGCAGCAGGAACGATTGCCCCGGCTCGAGCCAATAATCCTCGGCGTCACCCTCGATCGTCAACCACAGCGCGCCGTGCGCCACCTCGACGACGATCGCTCGATCCACGCGCCACGCCGTGGCGGGTTCGTCATAGCCCATTTCGAATGTCCGGATCTCGCGCATCGCCGTACTCCTTCAAAAATATTCCGTCTATTCATTATTGCGATGCCACGGCTACAATCACATGCACAGTACCGAACAGTTTTAGCCGAACTGTTCAGTCGAAATGCCGAACAGTGAGCGAGGCGGAGGACGAGAATGAAGATCGAGATCGACCGTGCGAGCGGCGTACCCATAACCGAGCAGATCGTTGCGGCGATCGACCGTTGGGTACGCTCGCGCGAGGCCCATGCGGGCGCCAAGCTGCCGTCGATTCGCCAGCTCGCGCACGATTGCGACATCAGCCGCTTTCCGGTGATCGAGGCCTATGACCGGCTTGTCTCGCTAGGGCTCATCGAATCGCGCCACGGCTCGGGATTTTTCGTGAGCGCGCGCGCTCGCGCGAGCGGCGATCGATGCGGTGCGTCGGACCCGAGCCGCGCCGAGGGGGAATCGAACTACATCCTCGAGCAATTCAATCACCCGGGCGCAATGCTCAAGCTCGGCAGCGGATTCGTTCCCGAGGCGTGGCGCGACATGGACGCCATCGCGCAGGCCGTGCGCCACGTCGCGCGCACCGATCCCGAATCGCTGATCGATTACGCAACGCCGCTCGGCAATGCCGCGCTACGCGATCACTTGAGGGCGCGCATCGCCCCGCTCGGGATTCGCGCCGACGCGTCGCAGATCTTGATCACGTTCGGCGCGAGTCAGGCCGTCGATTTGGTCGTCCGCTACATGCTGCGCGCCGGCGACACCATGTTCGTCGAAGATCCCGGCTACTACAATTTGTTCGGACTCCTAAAGTTGCACGGCATCAACGTGGTGGGCATCCCACGCACCGCCACGGGGCCCGACATCGACGTCTTGCAAGCGCAGCTGCGGCGGCATCGCCCGCGGGCGCTCTTCGTCAACACCGTGTTCCACAATCCGACCGGCACCGTCGTCGCGCCGTCTGTCGCTTTTCGGCTGCTGCAACTCGCGCACGAGTACGATTTCACGATCGTCGAAGACGACATATACGCCGATTTCCAAGCGGAAACGACGGACCGCCTGGCTGCGCTCGACCAGCTCGAACGCGTGATCTATCTCGGCGGGCTGTCGAAGACGCTGTCTTCGTCGCTGCGGGTCGGGTTCATCGCCGCGGGCCGCAAGGCGATCAAGGATCTGGGCGACATCAAAATGCTCACGTGCATCAGCGGCTCTCCGTTCATCGAAGCGGTCGCACTCGCGCTGCTCGAGCGCGGCGCGTATCGCAAGTTCTTGGAGCGGCTGCGCCGCCGCATGACCGATGCGCTGGGCGCGACGACACGCACACTGGAAGCGCATGGATGGCAGCTGTTCGCGCCGCCGGTCGGCGGCAAATTCATGTGGGCGCGCCTGCCGCATATCGATGATTCCCAAATGTTGTTCGATTGCGCGGCCGAATGCGGCGTCAAGATCGCGGCGGGCACCTACTTTCGCCCGCACGGCGAACCGAGCCCGTGGATTCGCATCAACGCGGCTTATGCGCAAGACCCGCGCGCCCACGCGTTCTTTGCGCGTGCGGCGCAGATGGAGCCCGTCAGGAATACGCCGAAGGAGACGGGGGCCAGCGAGCCTGCGCCGATCGTTTGATCGCGGGCGCGGCGGCGCACACGCAGGCGGCCAACTGCGGGCATCGAAGCGCCGCCATGGAGCGCGGCCGGCACCAGCGATGTGCGGCCGGCAAGCGCACGCCCCCGTGCGCGCTGGGAGAACGCATTGCGCCATGCGTTTTGACATCTCGCATAAATCTTGCTGTCGTATGCTGTACAGTTAGTAGCTAGCGTCATTGCATCGAAGGCAGCGCCGCTGCGCCTCACTTGCCCCTCGCGCCATTCCAAGAACATGATCGATCTCGATCCTCCCGGCTTTCAGCCGCCCCATCCCGTCGCGGACGACGCCGGTAGCCGCCGTACCATCGTCTATGGCGGCTATACGGTGTTCAGCGTCTTCCAGCCGGTGTTCTCGGTCTCGCATCGCCGGGCGATCGGGTATCACGCCTCGCTGCGTGCGCACGACGAACAAGATCGGCAAGCACCGTCGCGCGACGTCTTCGCGCAGGCCGCGCGGCGCGGAGATCTGCTCGAACTCGGGCGGCTCGCCGAATCGCTTCACCTCGGCAACTTCAGCGCGATCGACGGTCACGACGAATGGCTGTTCTTGAGTCTGCATCCGGCTGCGCTGATGGATACGAGCTACGGCGACGCGCTGCTCGCGAACCTCAAGACGCTCGGTCTGCCGCCACAGCGCGTGGTGCTCGAAGTGCCCGAGCAAGCGGGCGGCGAAACGGGCCGCTTCGCCGAAATCGTCGACAGCCTGCGCAAATCGGGGTTTTTGATCGCACTGGGCGGCTTCGGCGCGAAGCACTCGAACATCGATCGCGTCTGGCACTTGCATCCGGATATCGTCTCGCTCGATCGGGGCATTCTCGCGCAAGCAAGCGAGCACTCACACATCGAACGCGTCCTGCCGCAACTCGTGTCGCTGCTGCATGAATCGGGACAACTGGTGCTCATGGGCGGGTTGACCACGGAGCGCGACGCCTTGATCGCGCTCGAATGCAACGTCGACTTCGTGCAAGGCAGTTATTTCGCGGAACCGAGAGCACAGCCCCTGGAGCCGCAAGCCGCGGCTGGAATCATCGATGCGTTGTCGGCGGCGTTGCGCGAGCGCATCGCGGTTCGCGAGCGCGCTCAAGCCGAGTGCATTGCGCCGTACGTGGAGTCGCTCGAACAAGCGTGTGCGCGCTTCGTGGCCGGCACGCCCGTCGAGTCGGCCTGCGATGGGCTGCTCGCGCTGCGCGATACGGCGCGATGCTTCGTGCTGGATGCCCATGGCCGGCAAATCGGCGACAACGTCGTGCCGTTCGGTCGCGCATCGCGGCGCGCGAAGCGCTTCAGGCCGCTGCTGCACTCGGAGGGCGCGAATTGGGCCCATCGCGCCTACTTCATCGAAGCCGTCCACGCGCCGGGGCCGGTGCATGTCACGGCGCCGTATCTCTCGCTGAACGAGGCGCATTTGTGCGTCACGGCTTCGGTTGCCGCGCATACCGCGCAGGGGCTGCAAGTACTGTGCGTCGATATCGATTGGGAAGCCGCCGTGATGTCGCGGCGCGCCTCGTAACTTCACGCGACGCAGACGGTCGCGATGTGCGTGCTCGCGTTTGAGGTTGAGTCTGCGTTTGAAGCGCCGGCGATCCGCGCCAGCAATTGCGCGATCGCGCGCGCGCCGAAACGGCGGTTCAATTCGTCGACTTGAGCCCCGCTCGTCATCAACGTGAAGCCCCCGCTCGATTTATCCGAACCTGCTCGCTCGGACGACAAGCGAACGAGGCCCACCACCTCGCAGTCGCGCACAAGTGCCAATGCGCCCCCCCAGTCGGAGGGCAGCGCATACGCTTCGAGTGTGGACGCTTCGCTCGCCGCCGTCCGTTGAGCGGGCTGCCAACCGCACCCGGTTGCCGCAGCGGCAACGGGTATCGGCCTATCGGCGAAGAGCCGCACCGCACTGCCGGCATCGGCACCGTGAATGGCCTCGCGCAAACGTTCGGCGCTGACCGTACGTACTTCGTCCGCCAACGGTTCGTCGCGCCGCCTGCCGATCGCGGCGCGCTCTTGCTCGTTCGCCAAACGCTGGCGCGCGCGATGGGCAAGTTGACGGCAGTGCGCAGCCGTCTTGCCGACCACCTCTGAAATTTGCGCGTAGTCGTAATCGAAAGCTTCGTGCAGCACGAAAGCCGCGCGCTCGTCGGGCGAAAGCCGTTCGAAAAGCAGCGCCACGGCGTCGGATACCGATGCGATGCGCAGGGCTTCTTCCTCGGCGGACGGCGCGAACTCATCGAGCCATGGCCGTGTCGCCAACTCGCTCGCACGGGCCGCTTGTTCGGATTGCAAGCGTCGGATGCGATCGATCGCGAGCCGCGTCGTCACTGTCGTCAGCCATGCGAGCGGTGTATGCAGATCGCCGGCGGATGCCGCATGCCATTTCAGCCATGCGTCCTGGACGATGTCCTCGGCTTCGGCACGGCTTCCCAACATGCGATAGGCGATAGACGTGAGCCGCGCGCGGGCGGCCTCGAATCCCGAGGTTTTGTCTTTTTCTTTGTCTCTTTCTTCGTGCGTCATCAATTTGGCTCCTAAAGTCGAGCTGTCGGCGCGTCATGCGCCTGCGCATTCTTGACGTTCGAGCGCTTCGCGATGTGACGCGTGTCTCGACATTTTTTCTCGCCGCCAGTCCAATGCGATGCATTGATGGATCGGCCGTCACATCCCTGCCGGGCCGTGCGTCATGACAGCTAAGAGCGTATCCGAAGAGAAGAGTATGCTCGATTCACGGCCATCGTCGATTCCCCCTACGAGGAGCGCCATGCTTTCCTACCCAACCAGCCAGCTCGTGCCGACGGTCATCGAACAATCGGGCCGAGGCGAGCGTGCTTACGACATCTATTCCCGATTGCTGCGCGAGCGCATCGTATTTCTCGTCGGCCCAGTCACCGATGAAACGGCGAGCCTCATCGTCGCTCAGATGCTGTTTCTCGAATCCGAAAATCCCGACAAGGATATTTTCTTTTACATCAATTCGCCGGGCGGCTCGGTGTATGACGGCTTCGCGATCTACGACACGATGCAATTCGTCAAACCGCAAGTTTCGACGCTCTGCACCGGTTTCGCGGCGAGCATGGGGTCGTTCTTGCTCGCGGCCGGAGCGAAGGGCAAGCGCTTCGCATTGCCGAACGCGCGCATCATGATCCACCAGCCGTCGGGCGGCAATCAAGGCACCGCGGCGGACATCGAGATTCAAGCGAGAGAGATGCTGTTTCAGCGCCAGCGGCTCAACCAGATACTTGCCGAGCGCACGGGACAGCCGATCGAGCGGATCGCGAAAGATACCGATCGAGACAACTTCATGTCGGCGGTCGCGGCAAAAGAGTACGGGCTCATCGACGATGTCCTGACCGATCGCGTGGCGCTTGCGGATATCGCGCGGCAGACGTCGCTTTGAACCTAAACAACGATGAAAAAGGCCCTTCGCTAAGCGAAGAGCCTTTTCGATTGGGCGGATACCGTCGCAGCCGCCCCTGGTTGACTCGCCAGCTATTTAGGCGAAGTTCTTCGCCGCGAAGTCCCAGTTCACCAGGTTCCAGTATGCTTCGACGAACTTCGGACGTGCGTTGCGGTAATCGATGTAGTAAGCGTGTTCCCACACGTCGATCGTCAGCAGCGCCTTGGCGTCCGTCGTCAACGGCGTAGCGGCGTTGCTCGTCGAAACGATGTCGAGCGAACCGTCGGCTTTCTTCACGAGCCACGTCCAGCCCGAACCGAAGTTGCCCACGGCAGCCTTCGAGAACGCTTCCTTGAACGCGTCGAAGGAGCCCCACTTGGCGTTGATCGCGTCGCCCAGCGCACCGCTCGGCGCGCCGCCGCCTTGCGGCTTCAGGCAGTTCCAGAAGAACGTGTGATTCCAGACTTGAGCGGAGTTGTTGAACACACCGCCCGACGCCTTCTTGACGATCTCTTCGAGTTGCAGATTCTCGAACTCGGTTCCCTTGATCAGGTTGTTCAAGTTCGTGACGTAGGCTTGATGGTGCTTGCCGTAGTGATATTCGAGCGTTTCCTCCGACATATGCGGAGCGAGCGCGTTCTTCGCGTACGGCAGCGGCGGGAGCGTATGTTCCATGGTGCTGATCCTTCTGTGTTATGGGGAAGTAGGCGACTAACGCTGTAGAGCACTGGATTGTAGGCGACTTGGAATAACCCCGCAAACCAGCGGCCTTTATGCGCAGCATTGACCGCCGCGCGCCACGATCGACGTAAAAAGTGCTGTCGCTATCTCATCTCAATCTCACTTCAATTTCACTTTCGTCGCACGCATTGTCGGGACATGCGATCGATGCTATCGATGCGACCTGCCCACCGCGCATCGCAACGATATCGCCGCGCGTCGCTTTTGCATGCGAATCGCGCCGGCAACGCGCCATCGCACGTCAGAAGCCGTCCGTCAGGCGCGGCTGAACGTCCTTGAGCGTCACATCGGCGGCGCCCTGCGCGACGTATACGGTCAGCTGACGATCTCGTTTCAATGTCGCCGGCGAGCGAACCGCGCGCCCTGTTTGCGCGTCGATGAGCGCAGCATAGCCGCGCTCGAGCGTCCGTTGCGGGCTGAGCAACTCGATCCGAGCTGCCAGCGTTGCCACGCGTGCCGCGCGGCGCTCGCGCTGGCGCTCCATGCCCGAGTCGAGGCGCCGGGAGAGTGCGGCCAGTGCCGCGCGCGGTGCCGCGAGGTCGGGCCGCCAACGCTGCCAAGAAACCCGCACGATGGCGAAGCGCGCTCGCGCATCGCGCACGGGCCGCGCGCCCGCCGCTGCGAGCCGCGCCTGCAACTGTTGAAGATGGGATCGCTGGCGCCGCAAGCGCTCCGCGGGGCTCACGAGCCGGCGCGCGAGCCAATCGAGTTGCTGCGCACGGCGCTCCATGAGCCGCCCGAAACCGCGCGCGAGCGACGCCGTTCGATGATCCAGCTCGCGCAGCAGCATCGTGCGCTGCGGGCTCACGAGTTCGGCCGCGCCCGTCGGCGTGGGTGCCCGGATGTCGGCCGCGAAATCGGCGATCGTGAAATCGGTCTCGTGCCCGACACCGCTCACCACCGGCAGCGCACTCGCGGCGATCGCGCGTGCGAGCCCTTCTTCGTTGAACGACCAAAGATCCTCGATCGAGCCACCGCCGCGACAAACGATCAGCACGTCCACTTCGCGCCGCGCGTTCGCGGTTTGGATCATCGCCGCGAGCTTTTCGCCCGCCCCCGCGCCCTGCACGGGTGCCGGATAGACGATGACGCACACGTGCGGCGCGCGGCGCGCGAGCGTCGTCAACACATCGCGCAACGCCGCCGCCTGGAGCGACGTCACGACGCCGATCGCACGAGGATGCGTCGGCAATGCCCGCTTGCGTTCGGGCGCAAAGAGCCCCTGCGCTTCGAGCTGCGCCTTCAACTTCAAAAATTGCTCGAAGAGCCGGCCTGTGCCCGTGCGGCGCACCGCCTCCACGTTCAGTTGCAACTCGCCGCGCGGTTCGTACATCGTGACGAGCGCACGCACTTCAATCTTGTCGCCTTCACGCGGCGTGAATTCAGCGTACTGGGCGCGGCCGCGAAACATCACGCATCGCATTTGCGCGCCGGCGTCCTTGATCGAAAAATACCAATGGCCGCTGCCGGCCCGTGTGAAGTTCGATACTTCGCCCGCCACCCAAACGAGGGGGAACGAGCGCTCGAGCATCGTGCCGATCGCACGGTTGAGCACCGATACCGGAACGGCGACATCGGCTTCGAACGGGACGGCGGAAGACGGCGCAGCGGCGCCGCCAGGCGGAAAGGGTGGACGAGATTGCATGCAAAACCTTTTTTCGGGCCGGTCAGACGATAGCCCTCCCCGCGGCCCGCGTCCAGTGCGCCCGCCATCGCATGCAAGGTTTCCCACATAGCGACGCCCGCGCTCCGATGGCCAAAAATGCCGGAAGGAGCCGCCAAAGCGCGCGGGAGTTCATTGCAAATAACTGATTTTTAAGAACTATTTCCGATCTCAATGTTGAGCAAAGTCGATGGGAAGGCCCATTTATCGGCCTTCGGGGCCGCGCCGGCGCAAGTTCTTCACAGAGTTATCCACAGCCTCCTCACGACGGCATCGCGGATTTCACGTCGGCGCGACGACGCCGCCGCCGCTTGCCGCGGTCTTGCGGAGCACGCTACAGTGCCGGGTTCATCCTCCGACCTTTCGACAACCAAACGACTACGCACCATGGACCGAATGGCCGACCGAATGAAAGCACGCGCGGAAAGCTACATGACGCGCGAATGGCAGCGCCGCGGCGCCTTCGCATGGGCCATGACGCCGCTCGCATGCCTGTTCGGCGCGATCGCCGCCACCCGCCGCGCGACGTTCGCGCTCGGATGGCGCGAGCGCGTGGACGTGGGCGTGCCTGTCGTCGTCGTTGGCAACGTGACCGTCGGCGGCACGGGCAAGACGCCCACCGTCATCGCGCTCGTCGAAGCGCTGCGCGCAGCCGGCTTTACGCCGGGCGTCGTCTCGCGCGGATACGGATCGCAGGGCAGCGAGCCGCGCCACGTCACATCGGCCTCGCCACCGCATCTCGTGGGCGACGAACCGGTGCTGATAGCGCGCCGCACGAGCGCGCCCGTTTGGGTGTCGCGCGATCGCGTGGCGTGCGCGAAGGCGCTCAGAACGGCGCATGTCGACGTCGACGTCATCGTCAGCGACGACGGTCTTCAACATTACCGGCTCGCGCGCAACGTCGAGCTCGTGGTGTTCGATCAGCGCCTGGCCGGCAACGGCTTTTTGTTGCCTGCCGGCCCGCTGCGCGAGCCGCTTTCGCGGCGACGCGACGCCACGCTCATCAACAATCCGTTCGAGCGCGCCTTGCCGCCGTGGCCCGACACCTTTGCGCTCTCGCTCGCGCCCAGCGACGCGTGGCACCTGACCGAACCGGGCCTGCGGCGCCCGCTCGCACAATTCGCGGGCGCGCGCGTGCTGGCCGCCGCCGGCATCGGTGCGCCCGAGCGCTTTTTCGCGACGCTGCGTGCGGCGGGCCTGTCGCCCATCACGCGCGCGCTGCCCGATCATTACGCGTTCAACCAAAACCCGTTCGTCGACGACAGCGTCGATGCAATCCTGGTGACGGAGAAGGATGCAGTAAAATTGGGCGCTTGGCGTGACGCTCGCATCTGGGTGGTCCCGGTCGAAGCCACGCTCCCTGCTCGCCTTATCGCTTTGGTTGTGGAGAAACTTCGTGGACGCTCGCCTGCTTGAAATCCTCGTTTGCCCGATCTGCAAGGGGCCGCTCACCTATGATCGAGCCCAGCAAGAGCTGATCTGCCACGCCGATAAACTGGCCTACCCGATCCGTGACGGCATCCCCGTCATGCTCGTCGACGAAGCGCGTCAAACCGTCGAGGGCACGCCGCTCGAGCCGCTGGATCCGACGGGCGGCGCTTAAACACTCGCGCTGCGACGCGCCCTTCACTCAAGCCTTTCCTCGCCTTCGATGACCGTCAACGTCCGTCACGACGCACCGCCTTTCGTCGCTGTCGTCCCCGCTCGCCTCGCATCCACGCGTCTGCCCGAAAAGCCGCTGGCCGATATCGCCGGCAAGCCGATGGTCGTACGCGTGGCCGAACGCGCGCGCGAAGCCGGCGCGCAGCGCGTGCTGATCGCCACGGACGATGCGCGTGTGCTCGCGGCCGCGCAAGAGCATGGCTTCGAGGCGCTGCTCACACGCGCCGATCACCCTTCGGGCACCGACCGTCTCGCCGAAGTCGCAACGCGGCTCGGCTTGCCTGACGACACGATCGTCGTCAACGTGCAGGGCGACGAACCGCTGATCGACCCGGCCCTTGTGTGCGGCGTTGCGTCGCACTTGGCCGATCATCCCGATTGCGCCATTGCGACGGCTGCGCACCCGATCGCCGACGCGGCCGAGGTGTTCAACCCGAACATCGTGAAGGTCGTGCTCGACGCGCGTGGCGTCGCGCTGTATTTTTCGCGGGCGCCCATCCCTTGGCAGCGCGATGCGTACGCGCCGCAGTGCGACGCGCAAGCGATCGACGTCCGCGCCATGCCCGCGCCGCCTGCCGGCGCGGTACTGCGCCACATCGGGCTGTATGCCTACCGCGCGCGTTTTCTGCGTACGTATCCGACGCTCGCCCAAGCCCCGATCGAATACGCCGAGATGCTCGAACAATTGCGCGCCATGTGGCACGGCGAGCGCATCGCGGTGCGCGTCACGCACGAGGCACCGGCGCCCGGCGTCGACACGTTGGCCGATCTCGAGCGCGTGCGCGCGCTTTTTCTGACTAAAGCCTAACGAACGCGTGGCATAATCAGGCCCGATTGCGCGAGCATTCGCACTATTCGCTTCCGGTTCTCGTTCGTCTGCTTCGTTGACCACCGGCGGTTCCCGCGTCATTTGCACGGCGCGCTGAACCCCATGGGCCTGGCCGATGCGCCTTTGCGCCGCCGGCGATGCAGCGTTCCGAAGCGTGTGCCGTCAGCATGTCGATATTGCGTTTTGCTTTCGCGCCGCAGCATTTACATACGATTCGGAGAACAGCATGCGTTTGATCCTGTTGGGCGCGCCGGGCGCCGGCAAGGGTACCCAGGCGAACTACATCAAAGAGCAATTCGGGATTCCGCAGATTTCCACCGGTGACATGCTGCGCGCCGCCGTGAAGGCCGGTTCGCCGCTGGGCGTCGAAGCCAAGCGCTTCATGGACGCAGGCGAACTCGTCCCCGATACGCTCATCATCAACCTCGTGAAAGAGCGGCTGCTCGAGGCCGACTGCAAGAACGGCTATCTGTTCGACGGCTTCCCGCGCACGCTGCCGCAGGCAGAAGCGATGAAGCAAGCCGGTGTCGCGATCGATTACGTGCTGGAAATCGACGTGCCGTTCGACGAAATCATCGTTCGCATGAGCGGGCGTCGCACACACCCGCAATCGGGCCGCACCTACCATGTCAAGTTCAATCCGCCGAAGATTGAAGGCAAGGACGACGTCACGGGCGAACCGCTGATCCAGCGCGAGGACGACAAGGAAGAGACGGTCAAAAAGCGGCTCGATGTCTACGTCTCGCAAACG
>JBQCDS010000418.1:0-4826 GCA_051961035.1 Trinickia sp.
GAGTGCGTGGGGGGAGGGCGGTCGATCATCTCTTTCCAGAAGGATCTTGCGCCGATCCACGTTGGGTCGCGCAACGATGTTGCGAACGTCCGAGCCGCTCGGCGAGAAACGCGACAACGTCCTCTCACGGTGAGCACTCAAAAGCGGCTCCCGACCACCCTAAGCCGCTTCGCTCCTGCAACGCTCGGGCCGCTCGCTTTCCACCTGCGAAAGATGCCGAAGCAGTTTCGTCACCATGACGACAACCGCGCAAGCCAGTATCACGAAGAACACGGCGAGCGGCAGCAGCGTGTGCACCGATACGAAACCCGCGAACCCCATCATCGCCGATGAAACGAGCAGCAGCGCGCAGCCGAGAATCGCGCTCGTCAAACCCGCGATGTGTGGGAACAGCGAATTGCCCTTTGCCATCAGCGTGGGATACATCGCACCGGCGCAAAGCCCCATGACGAGTACCGGCACGGCGAGCGTCCAGACGCGCAGGCCAACGCTCAGCGCAAGCACGAGCATCGCCACGGACGCCACCACCATCACCCGCGCCCCGACACGCAGCCGCGTTTCCGCGCTAGGCAGGCGCGGCCCATGGATACGATTCGACAACCCGCCGAGGAAGTACATCATCCCAATGCCGAGCGCGAGATAGCCGAAGTAAGTCGGATCCTTATGAAGCGTGGTTTGCACCATGAACGGCCCGACAATGTTGAAGACGAGCAGGATGCTGTAGCAAATTCCCTGTGCGAGAAAACAGCTTTGAAACACGGGGCTCGACAGCACCATCGCCGTATTTTTTGCGAGCGTGCGTACCTCTAAATGAACCGGCGCCGGCAGTGTCTCGCGATAGCGCCAGAGGGTGCCCCACATCAGCAGCGAATAAACGAGTAAAAAAACCAAGCACGCGTGCCAGCCGAACCACGTTTGCAAGTGTGCGCCGATGACGGGTGCGATGATCGGTGCCAATCCCCACGCGATCGCCATATAGGTGAACGCATGGATCAACGCCTGCCCCGCAAAAGAATCGGTGATGATCGCCTTGGCGAGCAAGTTTGTCGCAGCGATACCGAAACCTTGTAAGCAGCGCGCGAGAACGAACGTTTCAAGATTCGGTGCGGTCAGCGACAGCAAGCAGCCGATCGTGTAGACAATGAGGCCGAACGCGAGGACGCGCTTTCGTCCATACGCATCGGCGATCGGGCCGAACATGAGCTGGCCCAGTGCATACGCCGCCATATAGCCGGACACGCTCGACTGGATGGCCTGCGGCGACGTGACGAAGTAACGCGCCATCGCAGGTAGCGCGGGGACGTAGATGTCGATGGCCAACTGCCCTGCCGACGAGAACAAACAAATCAGGAACAGCAAAAAGCGCGGCGAATTCGATATCCGCGCGGGCGCACGACGGTCGGAAGTATTGAGGGTCATCTCTGCAAAGCGGGGCAGGTGCCGGGCGACGCTTGTTGTTTGGGGCGGGCACGTAGGAATCCCGCTATTGTAGTGAGTACACGGAAGGCTTGCTTGCTGCTGGTCGCGTATGTCGGCAACGCTGGCGGCGATAGAGCGTCTGACGACAGAATGACGAATCGCGCTCCGGTAGACCCGCTTGCACCCAGTGATTGCAGCGCGAGCGCTTTGATGATCTTCAAATCATGCGAAGAATGAGGTTGATTTCGGTCCCTATCGATCGATAGCGCCTCGCACCGCGCCCGCTGATCATGGCTAGCCGGGGCGCGCCGCCGTTTTTTTCGCGGCGCGGAATTTGCCGCACCCAATCGCGCCGCCAAACGCTTCATCCAAATACATCTTCATCAAACGTTCCAACTCATCGATCGTCGCCGTGCGGTGCGTGAAAGACGCCTCCCCGTGAATGGCCACGGCGGCCTTCATCAATTGCTGCACCACCGCCGCGCGCACCTGCGCTTCGGCCGCCTTCATGCTCGGCGCTTTGGCGCAGAGCACCGCGGCGATCTCTGCGCGGATGCGTTGGCGCGCGCCTGCCGCCGCCGGCAACGAGCGTCCCGGTGCCTCGACAAGCTGCGCAAAGGCCGGATGCGCCGCGCGAAACACGAGCAATGCACGTGAGAGACGATGGGCCAACGCCGCGACATCGAGCGCCGGCGTGTCCGCACGCAATCGTTCAAAGTCGCCGACGAGCGCCGCCAAATACGTTTCGAGCAACGCATCGGCCAGCACGTCCTTCGTCGGGAAAAACTGATAGAGCGATCCGATCGATGCCCCGGCGCGCGCCGCGATCGCCGTCATCGTCGCCGCGTCGTACCCTTTCTCGGCGAACTCCACGCCGCCCGCCGCAAGCAACGCAGCCACGCGTGCACGGCCGCGCTCGCGCTGCGGAGCCTTCGCGTCGGCGCGCGCGTCGTCGCCTGTACGGCTTGCGTTTTGTGAGGACATCCTCATATACTCCGTTTTGTGAGGCTACCCTCGTCATTAGACCCGCTTTGCCGGCGGTGCTCAACCACCGCCGAGGGGCGTTCGACCGACCTCGACACGACGCGCCTCAGGCAATCGACATCGCTTCAATCCGACCCAAAGGACTCATCACCATGGATGCTATCGATCCACGCACCACCGCGCTCGTTCTCATCGATTTGCAGGAGGGCATCCTGCCCTATGCGAAGGGGCCGCGCACGAGCGATGCCGTACTGGCGGCGAGCGTGCGTCTTGCGAAGCGCTTTCGCGAGGTGGGCGCGCCTGTGGTGCTCGTTCGCGTCGGGCCGAGCCCGGATTTCGGCGATGTACTCCGACAAAGCGTCGATCAGCCGACGCCCGCGCCGGCGAACGGGTTGCCTGCGAATTGGTGGGCCATTCCCGCCGAACTCGAAGCGAGCGAGCGCGATATTCACATCACCAAGCGTCAATGGAACGCGTTCTACGGCACGGAACTCGACTTGCAATTGCGCCGCCGTGGCATTCGCACCATCGTGTTGGCGGGCATCTCGACGAACATTGGGGTGGAATCGACGGCGCGGGCCGCGTTCGAGCACAACTACGCGATCGTATTTGCCGAAGACGCCATGAGCTGCGCCTCGGCCGAACAACACGAGGCATCGATTCGCTGGATCTTCCCCCGGCTCGGGCACGTGCGTAAAACCGAAGACGTACTCGCCGCGATCAAGGCTTGACGCTCGCATAGCCCAAGCCGCCGCGACTCACGCAATGCAACGCAATGCAACGCAATGCGCCGAGCGTTGGCGGCGTGCGATTCAAATTCGAACTCGCTTGAACTCACTCGAACCTATTCGAACTCGCTAATCGATCGACGCGCCGCCGGCCGCGACTCGGCGGAAATTAAAAGCACGCAGTGAATAGGGCGCGCATATGAATCGTGCCCAGTCAAGTACCCCGTCCCGATTTTTAAATCGACAGCGAACCCTTTAGCTATTGCCACTTTTAGCCGTTAGCCAGGCATGAACGAATACGAGGCCGCGCCGCAGCCCTCGTCGCGATCGGTCTCACAGCATGGGCTCCATCGAGCCGTCCCCCGCTAGATCACCGATAGGAGCACGAACCAACCGTTCGTCGCGACGTCGCGCGGCATGCATGAGCCTGTGCGCCCCGTAGCTATTGGAGAGAGTTTTATGTTTGTCGCAATCGGATGGATCATGGTGCTCGGCGCCGTGATCGGAAGCTTCGTCGGCGAGGGCGGTCATCTGTTCGCACTGATTCAGCCGTTCGAGCTGATGTGCATTTTCGGCGGGGCCTTCGGCGCGTTCATCGTGGCCAACCCCATCACGACGCTGAAGAAAACGATCAAGAGCTTGCCCGCGTGCTTCAAAGGCCCGCGTTACGACAAGGCGAAGTATCTCCAGCTGATCGCGCTGCTTTACGAGCTCATGCAAAAGGCGCGCAAGGAAGGGATGATGGCCCTCGAGGCCGATGTGGATGCGCCCGACCAAAGCCCCCTGTTCCAGAAATATCCGGTGATCGCCGCCGATCATCATCTGCTCGACTTCATCACCGACTATCTGCGCATGATGTCGACGGGCAACATCAACGTGCTGGAAATGCAGGATCTGATGGACGAAGAGTTGACGACGCATCACGCCGAGGAATCGGTCGTCGCCAATGCGCTGCAAAAGATGGCCGACGGCCTGCCGGCATTTGGTATCGTCGCGGCCGTCATGGGTGTGGTGCATACGATGGCGTCCGTCGGCGCGCCGCCCGCCGTGCTGGGCGAGATGATCGCGGCCGCGCTCGTGGGCACGTTCCTCGGCATTTTGCTGTCGTACGGCTTTATCGGGCCGCTGGCCGATCTGTTGCATGCGAAGGGTAGTGCCGCCGCGAAGCCGTTCCAGTGCGTGAAGGCCGTGCTGCTCGCCTCGTTGAGCGGTTATGCGCCCTCGGTGGCCGTCGAGTTCGGCCGCAAAGTGCTGTTCACGAACGATCGCCCCACGTTCCAAGAACTCGACGACACGGTGCGCGCGACGAAGGGCCCGAAGCCGGCCGCTGCCGCCTGAGCGAGTGAGGCGGAAAAATGGGCGATAGGCTATCCAGAGAGGCCGCCGATAAGCGGCCGATGAGCATCGTCGTACGGCGAAAGAAGGGCGGCGATCACGCCGGTCATCACGGTGGCGCATGGAAGATCGCGTATGCCGATTTCGTGACGGCGATGATGGCGTTCTTCCTACTCATGTGGCTGCTCGGCTCCACATCGAAGTACGACAAGGAAGGGATCGAAAAGTATTTCAATACGCCGCTTTCGGCGCTGTTTTCGGGCAAAGAGTCGAGCCCCGCGACGCCCTCGAGCATCGTGCAAGGCGGCGGCCACAATATCGCCGATACGCGTCCCGGCGTTGGGCAGATGACGCAGCCTC
>JBQCDS010000419.1:0-7038 GCA_051961035.1 Trinickia sp.
GGGCGCTGGCCGTACACGGGTTGACGACCGAGTTCCTGAGCGACAAACCAAAGTTCGCCGAGATCGCCGATCAGTTGCGCGACTACTTTCGCGATGCCGAGCTGATCATCCATAACGCGCCGTTCGACTTGGGTTTTCTCGAGGCCGAATTCGCGCTGCTGGGCTTGCCGCCGTTCAAGGAGCACTACACGGGCGTGATCGATACGCTCGTGCAGGCCAAGGCCATGTTCCCCGGCAAGCGCAATTCGCTCGACGCGCTCTGCGATCGCTTCGGCATCAGCAACGCGCACCGGACGCTGCACGGCGCGTTGCTCGACTCCGAGCTGCTGGCCGAGGTGTACCTCGCGATGACACGCGGCCAGGAAAGCCTCGTCATCGACATGCTCGGCGACACGCCGACGCAGCAAGCAATGGCGACGGCCACGGGCAGCGCAATGTCGTTCGAAGGGCTGATCTTGCCGGTGCTGGCGGCTGACGATGCGGAATTGCAAGCGCACGAGGCCGTGCTCAACGACCTGGATAAGGCGATGAAGGGGACCAGCGTGTGGCGGCGCGAGCCGGCGCCCGAAACGGCCACCGATGCGGCCGATGTGCAAGCCGCATAAAAATTGCTTTACGCGCGGCCGAGCCTCTGACATAATTCGACGCTCTTCGGGTGGTTAGCTCAGCGGTAGAGCACTGCCTTCACACGGCAGGGGTCACTGGTTCGATCCCAGTACTACCCACCAGATTCATGGGTATGTAGGAAGCCCGAAGAATAAAGGCCCTCAGGCGCAAGCCGAGGGCCTTTTTCTTTGCGCGGGCAAACCTCGCGCAACGCCCGTGCACGCAAGCGCGGGCACGAGGCATCGAGTCCAACATAGACCGGGGGACCTTTGTCGTAAGCAATCGGTACCCCCGTCCTTGCAAAGTCGCAATACAACGACCCGGCAGACGTTGCCCGGCGTCAGTCGCAACTGAAGCGATAACTGTCGTCGAGTGACTTGGCAAGTACAAGCGTTCGGAGGTGCTGCGTCTTAGCGGCCGCGCACAGTGCTTGCCGCGCCGCCGGCCGGCGGTAACGACTCGCGTATTCCGCGTTCAGCACGGGCTTGTTATTCGACGTGAATACCGTGTAGCCATTGCACTCTTCGAATTGATGGCATTGTTCATTGATCGCGAAATCGAAGGATGGCTCGAGTTGGCTCAGCTGTTCGACGTCGTTCTTGAGCGCGACAGCGAGATTGCGCGCATGCGCCTGCCCCGCTAGGAACCGGTTGTAGTTGAGCTGAGTCGCCCCCGTCAGCGGAAAGCCCGGGTCATCGTGTAGGCGTCGACATTGTCGGGCTCCACGCCGTCGCAACCCTTCGATTTCGCCAGATCCAGCCGCGCTTTCATGATGTTGCGCACATTGGCCGAGCGTGTGTCGACCCAAGTTTCGCCTGGCCAGCCGTCTAGCGGGTTGCCCTTGTCGGCGGATTTGAAGCGGGCGTAATCGGGACGCCAGTTCTCGGCGCTGCCCGCCGAGAAATAGCACACGACGCGCCGACCGGCACTTTTCAGATGCGCGATCGTCGCCTTGTCGACGTCGAACAGGTCGATGTCATAGATACGCACGTTGTAGGCGGTATCGATTTTCCCGGTCAGTTGCCATTCCCAGGTATCCGAGACAACGGGCTTCCAGCGGCCGGTGATCGTTTGTGCCTGCTCGACCTGTGCAGCAGTGGCGTCAGCCGGCGCCACCTGAGTGTTAGCCACCGCATCGGTCGCCGCCGCGGGGCTCGACGAGCCTCCACCGCACGCCGACAGCACCGCAACGCTGAGCGCAAGCGCAGCCGCAGCGGGCGCGATTCGAATCGTCTTCATTGTTCTATGTCCCTGAAATGAACGCGAATTTTTAGATGAGATAGCGCATTTCAAAACGCGGGTAGGGACAACGGACGATGTGGCCGATGCCATGCAACATTGCCGTCGTGACGCGGCACCCGCCGCAATCCGACAGTGCTACACGGACGGCGTTCCCGGCGCGAGTGGGCATCGCGGCGGACGCATGACGCCCGCTCAAGCGAACCGCGCGGCGGCGGCCCCCATCTGCCGCTCATTACCGCCGCCGACCGGCCTCACTCCACCAACCCATTCGCGCCAGGCTCGGCTTGCCCAAGCTCGGCCCCGGTTTCCGGGTCATGCGTGCGATCGGACTTCAACCGGCGCTTCATGTCGTCAAGCGTGGTCCTCTCCTTCTCGCTCAGTTGCACCGCGGCGGAGCCATCGCCACCATCGACGGGAATCGGCGGATCCTCGACGAACTTCAATCCCCGCCCCTCGTTCCAAGGCCCGCGCTCGGGCGGCTCGCCGTGCGACAGCTTGTAGTAGGTATCCGCATACTCGGGCAGCGGCGCCAGCTTGCCCGGCGGGAAGTTCGCCGATATTGCATACAACGCCTTCTCGAACGACTTCTGATGCGACACCTCGCGCGTCATCAAAAAGCCCAACGCCTCGCGCACGCCCGGATCGTCCGATACGTTGATGAGCCGCTCGTAGATGATCTTCGCGCGCGCCTCGGCCGCGATGTTCGAGCGCAAATCGGCCGTCGGCTCGCCGATGGTGGCGATGTAGGCCGCGGTCCAAGGCACGCCCGCCGAATTCGTCAACGGCGAGCCGGCACCATACAGCACCTGCGTGACATGACTATCGTTGCCCGCGCCGTTCAGCTTGCGATACAGCTCGGCCTGCGCATCGACCGCCTCCGCCAACTCGCCCTTGGCGCCTCGATTGAGCATCGCCACGATCGAGCCGATGATTTCCAGATGGCTCAGCTCCTCGGTCGCAATGTCGAACAGCATGTCCTTGCGCCCCGGATCCTCCTCGGTAATCGCCTGCGTGAAATAACGCATGGCCGCAGCCAATTCCCCTTGCGGTCCGCCGAACTGCTCCAGCAGTAGGTTCGCCAGCCCAGGATCAGTACTGCCGACTCGAACCGTGTACTGCAAACGCTTGTTGTGCACGAACATTGAGACCTCCTTCTTGGCCGTGGATGAACGTTGATTGCCGCTCGCCAACGCTCGCAACGACCATTCCCGCAGGGACCGGTTCGCCCCCGGGCACCCATGCGCCTAGCTTGACTTTCTATCTTTAGATATATATCTTTAGATACACATTCACCACCGGGAGTCTTTTCATGCGACATCGCTTTCACGAATTTCGGCTCGCTCGCGAGGAACAGGCCGGTCCGCATTACGGTCATTGGTACGGCCGTCGGGGCGATACTGCCGAGCACGACGGCTTTCATGCCCACCTAGACGTGCACGCGCGCAGCCACGATCACGATCACGATCACGGTCGCCATCGCCACGGGCGACGCGGCGATGCCTCGTTCTTTCATGAGCTCTGGCATGCGATCGGACGGCATCGCCATCGTCACGGCGGGGGCGGCCCGTTCTGGGGCGGTCGAGGGGATCAAGGATTCGGCGACGACGATAGCTTCACGCGCGGCCGCAAATTCAGCGGCGACGACTTGCAGTTGATGTTGCTCGCCCTGATCGCTGAGGCGCCGCGCCACGGCTATGAGTTGATCAAGGCGCTTGAAACACGCTCGAATGGCTTTTATGCGCCGAGCCCCGGTATGGTCTATCCCGCGCTGACCTATCTCGAGGAACTCGGGTTCGTCACGGTTCAGCAGGAAGGCAACCGCAAGCGCTACGAAATCGCGGAGGCCGGCCGCGCCCATTTGGCCGCGAATCAAGATCAAGTCGACATGCTTCTTGCGAAGCTCAGCTTCGTCGCTCACAAGATGGAATCGATCCGGCGTGCCTATGCCGCGCAGGCCGAAGGCGATGACGACGCGGGCCCCGATGCCGGATGGCATCCGAAGCTGCGCCAAGCGAAGTACGTGCTCAAGCTCGCACTGCTGCGCCGCGTCGATGCGGACGAAAAGGAACAACAGCGTGTCGCGGAAATCTTGCTGCGCGCCGCCGCCGAAATAGAAGGCAAACCGTCCGCCGGTCCGGCGCCGCAAGCGGCAAGCGCCTAACGTGCCTCACGTATAGCGGGAGCAACGTGGCAACGTGGGTAAGGTGCGTCGCATGCATGAGGTTCAGCACGTCATTGAATACACAAACAACGGCACATCGATAAGGATTTGAATAACTATGTATGCCCTGCCTCAACCTCGCGAACGGCGTCTGATATGGCTGCTCGCCCTCGTGCAATTCACGCTCATCATGGACTTCATGGTAATGATGCCGCTCGGCCCGCAAATCATGAGCGCGTTCGCCATTTCGCCTTCGAAGTTCGCCGCGGCGGTGTCGGCGTATTCATGGTGTTCGGGGCTTTCGGCCTTGCTTGCCGCCACCTATATCGATCGCTTCGATCGCCGTAAGCTGCTCATCGCCGCCTATCTGCTGTTTGCGCTGTCGAACGTCGCTTGCGCCTGCGCGTCGAGCTATTCACTGCTGCTCGCCAGCCGAGCGTTCGCCGGTATCACGGGCGGCGTGCTGGGCGCGAGTGTCATGGCCATCGTCGCCGATGTCGTGCCGATCGAGCGGCGCGGTGCGGCAACCGGCATCATCATGACGGGATTCTCGATGGCCGCGATCGCGGGCGTGCCGGCCGGCGTCGTGCTCGGCGCGTATTTTCACTGGTCGGCACCTTTCTGGCTGCTGGCCGCACTCACGGTAACCATCGCGGTTTCCACCTCGCGCATCGTGCCTTCGCTTTCCGAGCACTTGTCGAGGCAACGTCCCTCGCTAGGCGACGCACTTCCCGCGCTCGGACGGTTGCTCGCTCATCCGCGCCACATGCGGGCCTTTGCGCTGACCTTCCTGATCATGCTCGCGCACATGCTCGTGATTCCGTTCATTTCGCCGATGCTCGTGGCCAATCACGGCGTGGCGCCCGGGCGCATCTCTTGGCTTTACATGGCGGGCGGCGCGGCGACGTTCTTCACATCGCGCGCGATCGGCAGGCTCGCCGATCGAATCGGGCATCGAGCGGTGTTTCGCCTATTCGGCGTGCTGGCGCTCGCCCCTGTTCTCGTCATCACGCACATGCCCAACGTGCCGTTCGCGATCATGGTGCCTGGGTTTGCGCTGTTCATGGTCATTTCGTCGGGACGCATCGTGCCGATGCAGGCAATCCTCACGACCGTGCCGGACGCGCAGCACCGCGGCGCCTTTCTCAGCGCCAACGGTGCCGTGCAATCGCTCGGGACAGGCTGCGGCGCGTGGATCGGCGGGTTGATGCTGTCCACCGATGCGGTGGGACACCTCGTGGGCTACGGCACCAACGGATGGGTGTCCGTCGTCTTGGCGTCGCTCGCGCTCGTTTGGGTGGGTCGCGTGCGGGGTCCTTCGCCTGCGAGCGCCGCGGCATCCGCCCGTAGCACGCCGCCGGCCCCGGCGCCCCAGCTGGCCGGTGAAGCGTAACGTAACTAGGCTCGACGCCGGCCTTCGCCGGCCGCCCCCTTGTCGGGCTCATCCTCCCCACGGGCGAGCACCGGTATAAGCGCTTGACCCGTATGGCTCTCCAACACGTGCGAGAGCGTTTCCGGATCGGCCGCCGCGACGATCGCCCCGCCGCCCGCGCCGCCTTCGGGGCCCAGATCGATGATCCAATCGGCTTCGGCGATCACATCCAAATCATGCTCGATGACGACGACGCTGTGCCCCGCATCGACGAGCCGATGCAGCACGCGAATCAAGCGTGCGACGTCGGCCATATGCAGGCCGACCGTCGGTTCGTCGAGTACGTAGAACGTATGCGGCGCTTTCTGCCCGCGCCGCGTGATGTCGTCTCGCACCTTCGCCAATTCCGTGACGAGCTTGATGCGCTGCGCCTCGCCGCCCGAGAGCGTCGGTGAAGGTTGGCCCAGCGTCAGGTAGCCAAGCCCAACATCTTTCATCAACTGCAGCGGATGCGCGATGTTTTGCATCGGCGCGAAAAATTCGACGGCCTCGTCGATCTCCATCGTCAGCACGTCGCCGATGTTCTTACCGCGCCATGTGACCGCCAACGTCTCCGGATTGAAACGCTGTCCGTGGCAGACGTCGCAAGCGACCTTTACGTCGGGCAAGAAGCTCATGCCGATCGTGCGAACGCCCTGCCCTTCGCAAGCCGGGCAGCGGCCGTCGCCCGTGTTGAACGAGAAACGCGAAGCCGCATAGCCGCGCGCCCTCGCTTCGAGCGTCTCGGCAAAAAGCTTGCGGATCGTGTCCCATACGCCGATATAGGTGGCCGGACACGAGCGCGGCGTCTTGCCGATCGGCGTCTGATCGACTTCGAGCACGCGATCGATCGTCTCGAAGCCCGTCACCGACGTACAGCCTTGCCAGTTGTGCGTGACCTGCAACGGCGCACGCGCCGTGCTCGAGCTCGCTCGGCGGCTGGGCTGAGCGCGCGGCTTGGCGCGCGCGCCTTCGTCTTCCTGCGCGGCACGGCGCGCGCGGCGCGTGGCCGGCGACGACAACACCGAGCGCCCCACCGCATCGAGCAAGTTCGTCATCAGCACGTCGCGCGCAAGCGTCGATTTGCCCGAGCCCGATACGCCCGTCACGACAACGAGCCGCGACAGCGGAAAGCCGGCCGTCACGTCGCGCAAGTTGTGCAGCGACGCACCATGCACGGTCAGCCACGCGCCGGGTACGGGCGCTTTCGCATCGGCACGCACTTCGCGACGCGGCTGCAACGGATGCACGATCGGGCGCGCAAGAAATTGCCCCGTCAACGAATCCGCATGCGCTGCGAGATCCTTCACCCCGCCTTCGGCCACGAGCCGGCCGCCGCGCTTGCCCGCGCCCGGTCCGATGTCGATGATGTGGTCCGCGCGGCGTATCGTATCTTCGTCGTGTTCAACGACGACGAGCGTGTTGCCCTTGTCGCCGAGTTGATGCAGCGCGTCGAGCAAGATCCGGTTATCGCGCGGATGCAAACCGATCGTCGGTTCATCGAGTACATAGCACACGCCCTGCAAGTTGCTGCCGAGTTGCGCAGCCAGACGGATGCGCTGCGCTTCGCCGCCCGACAGGCTCGGCGCCGCCCGATCGAGACTCAGATAGCCAAGCC
>JBQCDS010000420.1:0-4201 GCA_051961035.1 Trinickia sp.
GGTCCGATCGTGGCGACAATCTTGGTGGCGCGATGCATGTATCTCCTCGTCTGAGTAGTGTCGCTGGTAAACGGGCTGCGAGATGATGCGTCGGGCGCCTGGGGCGAAGCGCTCGTGCGATTGGGGCTGGGTTGCGCGTCGGCTCGAGCCGGCGTCGCTTTATCTTCGTGAATCGAGGGTACTTCGGCGGCGGTGCCGGCCATCGGCACGGCCACGGGTTCGACCGGCTGGACCGCCTGGAGCTGGGGCGCGGCGGTATCGCCGAGCGCTTCGGCGGCCGTCGCGCGGCGCACCGATGGGGCCGGCCGGGCCGGGCGTTTATCCGACTTCGGAGCGCGCGCGCCCACGGTCAAGCCCGCGACTCGAGGATTTCAACGGCGGGCAGCTTCTTGCCCTCGAGGAATTCGAGGAATGCGCCGCCGCCCGTCGAGATGTAGCTGACCTTGTCGTGAATGCCGTACTTGGCGATCGCCGCGAGCGTATCGCCCCCGCCGGCGATCGAAAACGCCGACGACTTTGCGATCGCTTCGGCAAGCGTCTTGGTCCCGTTGCCGAATTGATCGAATTCGAACACCCCGACCGGGCCGTTCCAGACGATGGTTCCGGCGCTCGAGAGCTGCGTGGCGAGCGCCTTCGCCGTTTCCGGCCCGATGTCGAGAATCATGTCGTCGGCTTCGATGTCGGCAACGTTCTTGGTCACGGCCGCCGCCGTCGCCGAAAACTCCTTGGCGACGACGACGTCGCTCGGGATCGGCACCGACGCGCCGCGCGCGCGGGCGCCGTCGATGATGGCCTTCGCTTCGTTCACGAGGTCGGCCTCGGCAAGCGATTTGCCGATCTTCAGGCCGGCCGCGAGCATGAACGTGTTGGCAATGCCGCCGCCGACGATGAGTTGATCGACCTTCTCCGCGAGCGATTTGAGGATTGTGAGCTTGGTCGACACCTTCGAGCCCGCGACGATCGCCACCAGCGGGCGCTTCGGATTGCCGAGCGCCTTGCCGAGCGCGTCCAGTTCGGCCGCGAGCAGCGGGCCTGCGCAGGCGATCTTCGCGAATTTGGCGATGCCGTGCGTGGTGGCCTCGGCGCGGTGCGCCGTGCCGAAGGCGTCGTTGACGTAGATGTCGCAAAGCTGCGCCATCTTCTGCGCGAGCTCGTCGCTGTTCTTTTTCTCGCCCTTGTTGACGCGGCAGTTCTCGAGCAGGACGACCTGCCCCGGGGCCACGTTCACGCCGTTCTCCACCCAATTGGCCACGAGCGGCACGTCGCGACCGAGCAGCTCGGCCAGACGCTTGGCGACGGGCGCGAGCGAATCCTCGGGCTTGAACTCGCCCTCGGTCGGACGCCCGAGGTGTGACGTGACCATGACGGCCGCGCCGGCGTCGAGCGCCGCCTGGATAGCAGGGACGGAGGCGCGCACGCGAGTGTCCTCGGTGATGTTACCGTGCTCGTCCTGTGGCACGTTGAGGTCGGCGCGGATGAAAACGCGCTTGCCGGAGAGCAAGCCTTTTGCGATCAGATCGGAGAGACGAACTACTTGGCTCATGGGAATGTACGCATGCAGGTTGTTGGCGGGCGAGTGCACGCGCGGCGAGAGGGCGGACCCGGCTCGCGGCGAGAGCGGCAGTCGACCATTTTAGCCGATCGTCCCGCCCGCGAACCGGCCAAGGCACGAATGTCGCGTATTCGGTGAACGTATGTCGCATTTGGGAGATTCCCGGGGCCGCCGGGCCGGCCCCGTGAGCCGTCACGCCAAGAGGCGCAGCGCCGTATAGGCGAGCATGCCGACGACGATCGTGCCGAGCATGCTGCGACGCCAGAGGAACCACGCCAGTCCGGCCAATGTGCCGTAGAGGGCATGGTTGGACAGCGCGAAGGAAATACCTTTCGGCGTTTCGATCACGTCGGGCAGCACCACCGCGACGAGCGCCGCCGCGGGCGCGTAGCGCAGCGCGCGCTGCACGCGCTCGGACAGCACGACACGCTCGCCGCCGAGCAGAAAGAACGCGCGCGTGCCGGCCGTCACGAGCGTCATGAGGATGATCGCGAGCCAAATTTGCGTGGACGACATCGCTCAGCCCTCCTCGCCCAAATCCGCGGCAGGCGTGCTCGGGCGCGCCTCGCGGATGCGGCGCAAGTCGGCGCGCTCGGCCAGGATGTCGGCCACGCTGCCGGCCCCGATCGCGGCGAACACGGCGAGCGGCAGCGACAGCCGGTACGGCAGATCGATGGCGATGAGCGCCACCACGCCGGCCACCGAGACGGCCGCGAGCATCGATCGGCTGATCACCGCGCTGACGATCAGCGGCACGAGGGCAAGCGTGCCGGCGAGATCGAGCCCCCAATTGTCCGGCACTGCGCTGGCGAGCAGGATGCCGGCAATCGACGATGTCTGCCAAGACACCCAGCTCAGAAGGGCCATCCCCCAGAAGTAGGCTTGCTTGCCGGGCACATAGCCGGTTGCGAACGCCTTCTTTTGGAACAGCAAATAGACGACGTCGCCGTTGAAATAGCCGAGCGCGAGCCGCCGCCAAAACGGTAAGTATGAAAAATGGGGCGCGAGCCCTGCGCTAAAGATGACGAAGCGCGTATTGACCATGGCCGCCGTGAGCAGCGCGGTCCAAATCGGAAGCTTGGCCGCCAAGAGCGGCAAAACGGCAAGCTGCGACGAGCCAGCGTACACGAGCAGCGACATACCGAGCGCCTGCGGCACGCTCAGGATCGATTTGCTCATGGCGACGCCCGTGACGAGCCCCCACGAAAACATCGCCATGAGCGTAGGCGAGTAGTCGCGCACGCCGCTCATGAAGGCGGTGCGGTCGGTCGGGCTGAGGCGAGAGAGCATGAAAGCCGGGCGGCGGGCGAACGTGCGCCTTACCGCTCATTCGAATCGTAAGGTGTCCGATTATGAGGCCGATCGCCCACAAACGCCTAGAAGCCGGCTAGGCCGTGCCCGGCAACGCGGCAAAAGACGCTAAAATGGCGAACTGACTTTGGGGGCAACCCCACCGCACCGCTAGGAGATACCTATGTCAATGGCCGATCGTGACGGCAAGATTTGGATGGACGGCAAGCTGATCGATTGGCGCGACGCCAAGATCCACGTCCTTACCCACACGTTGCACTACGGCATGGGCGTCTTCGAAGGCGTGCGTGCGTACAAAACGGTCGATGGCGCGAGCGCGATTTTCCGCCTGAAGGAACACACGAAGCGCCTGCTGAACTCGGCGAAGATCTTCCAGATGAACGTGCCGTTCGATCACGAGACGCTGGCGAGCGCGCAATGCGACGTCGTGCGCGAGAACAACCTGGAAACGGCTTATCTGCGCCCGATCATCTGGGTCGGCTCGGAAAAGCTCGGCGTGTCGGCGCGCGGCAATACGATCCATGTCGCGATCGCGGCATGGCCGTGGGGCGCCTATCTTGGCGAAGAAGGCATGACGAAGGGTATCCGCGTGAAGACGTCGTCGTTCACGCGCCACCATGTGAACGTCTCGATGGTGCGCGCGAAGGCGTCGGGCTGGTACGTGAACTCGATCTTGGCCAATCAGGAGGCCACTGCCGACGGCTACGACGAGGCCCTGCTGCTCGACGTCGACGGCTATGTCTCGGAAGGCTCGGGCGAGAACTTCTTCCTCGTCAACAACGGCAAGCTCTATACGCCCGATTTGGCCTCGTGCCTGGACGGCATCACGCGCGACACGGTCATTACGCTCGCGCGCGACGCCGGCATCGAAGTCATTGAAAAACGGATTACGCGCGACGAAGTCTATACGGCCGACGAAGCCTTCTTCACCGGCACCGCCGCCGAAGTCACGCCGATCCGCGAACTCGATAACCGAGCGATCGGCGCCGGCACCCGCGGCCCCATCACGGAAAAACTGCAATCGGCGTTCTTCGACGTCATCGCGGGCAAGAACGAGAAGTACAAGCACTGGCTCACGAAGATCTGATTTGGATCCGCAAGCGCCGTACGCCACTACTAGCCATAAGCCACACCGCCTATAACGAGAATCCGTCTCATGAGCGAAACGAAGGAAATGCCCCTGGTCGAGCTGTCGGCCAAAGATCTGCCCGCTTACTGCCCGAATCCGTCGATGCCGCGCTGGAGCGCGCATCCGCGTGTGTTCATCGACGTCACACACGGCGAAGCGCGCTGCCCGTATTGCGGGACGCGCTATAAGCTGCGCGACGGCGAAATCGT